>DATJMX010000022.1 GCA_035508495.1 Candidatus Binataceae bacterium | reverse complement strand
AATCGACGCCGTTTCGCGCGCGTCTTAAGGGCGGGCTGGGACGCCCGCTCTATTACATTTCTTTTCAGCGCGATGCGAAGAGGTGGCCCGCTAGAAATGTTGCGCCGCCCGCGGCAATTCCCGTCAGCATGCTCTCGAGCCCGCTGCGCCACCATGGGCGGGTCGTGATGATTGTCTTGACGGCGCCTACGATGAACAGCACGAGTACGGTCGTCACTGCCGAGACGATAATTCCCACAGACGGTCGCATGAAGAGATACGGCACTACTGGCACCGCAGCGCCTGCCAGATATGCACCGCCGACCACGAAGGCTGAGCGAACCGGGGGCTCGAACGAGTCCTCGCTGAAGCCCAGCTCCTCGCGCATCATAACGTTGCTCCAGCGCTCCGGGTCGCCGGTTATGTGCGCGACGATCTGGTCGAGCAGTTTCCCGGTGAAGCCCTTGGCCTCGTAGATCTCGCGGATCTCGTCGCGCTCGCGCTCGGGAAATTTGTCGATCTCGGTGCGTTCGCGCTGGATTTCGCTTAGATAGAATTCGATCTGCGAGCGCGCGGAAATAAACGCCGCGAGTCCCATCGAGATCGCGCCGCCGAGCATCTCGGACAGCCCCGCCATGACCGCGATGTTACCGGTAGTGAACGCACCCGCGACGCCCGAGGTGACGGCGAACGATGCGACCAGGCCGTCGTTGAGCCCGAGCATCAGATCGCGAACCGAGTGCCCGCCCGCGGAGTGGATCTTCTCCGTGTGGTGATCGTATTCGCGCTTGCGAATTGCCAGTGCCATGAGATCTGTCGAGGTCTTCCAGCTTAGCGGCGCTTCTCGACTTGCGCGCGCAGCTCCTGCAGCTCCTTCACCAGCTTGCGAGACTCTTCGCGTGGCGGCCGCCCACCGATGTAACTGTACAGAAAATCCAGCCTGGAAGCGCGATACACGAAACGGCCGATGCTGCGATCGAGATGCACGAGGTTCATCAGGCGATGCCGCCGCGAGGCGGGATTCTCACGGCGAAAATCTTCGAGATCGATGAAGTAAACGCGATACGCGCCTGCGCCGTCTTCTGCGATCATGATGTTGGTTTCCTGCAGGTCGCGGGTGTAAATGCCGGCCTCGTGCATGTCGCGGATACTCTCGGCGATGGCGTTTGAGATTTTTTTGCGGCGATGAACCTCGTGCCGTCTGCCGCCCTTTGGCCCGAGCACGAACCGGCTCATCGTGTCGGCGTTGTCGAGGGCTTCAGAAATTACGTAGCTCGCGCGCACCGCACCGAACGAGCGTATCTCCATCGCGGCGAGAACCCTGGCATGGAGTACGTCGCCGGCTTCGAGGATTCGCGAACCTTTGACTGCCCGCGAGGCGCGCGAGCCCGCGAATCGTTCGAGGATTCCGCCTATCCACGAGCGCGCCGCGCTGCGCTTGATGAACACGCGGCCGTGGCCAGCCACCTCGACGATACCGGCGCGGGTTCGCGCTTCATCTTTGCGTGGTGAGAACGATGGTGCCGCGATCAACGCGTCGGCGCGCGCAACGATTGCGGCGAGTTCCGGGCTACGCGCGAAGATAACTACGGTGCGCATCGGTGAATCAACCGCGCGAGCGCTGGCGCCACTCGCGCGGTCCTTAACGATCTCACCGTGCCGATGAAATGGAAAACTGACTTATTGCTTGGCCTTGACGATTAACTGACCGCCCACGTGCGCGGCGTGAAGCTGGCAATAATAAGAAAAGACGCCGGGCTTGTCGGCCACGAACGTGATCGTCTTGGGTGCGCCGCGCGAGATCACCTCGGCGATGTTGTAGGCGGGAATCGTGAAGCCGTGCGTCGTGTCGGCGCCCGGCACCTGGTTCTTGAGCGTGAGCTTAACCGTATCGCCCTGGTTGACGACGATCGTGCTCGGCAGCCAGAACTTCACGTCGTCGATCATTACCGACACGAGCGTGAAGTTCGCTATCGGTCCGCTCGCGGCCGCTGCCGCTGACGGCTGAGCTTCAGCCGCACGCACGCCTGCGGAGTTGATAATCACAGCTGCCGCTATCGCGAGGATAGCCATCGTTTTGAGCATCATCGTGCGCATCGAAGTCCCTCCCGTTCAAGTCGCGATGTGTCAGTTCGTCCTTCGCGCTTCGTTTCAACCGTTGAATTGCCGCGTCAGCTTGCGCCATTCGACGTCGTTCTCACCCGGCTTGTACGGATGATAGAAGCCGAGGCGATCAAGCAGGCCGTCGTAGCGCTCCTTAACCTTGTCCGCGATGTCATCGAAGGTGCCGCTGATCGAGTACACGTCGAGCATGTCGTCGGTGATTTCCTTGGCCATCGCGACCCATTCACCCTTGGCCGCCAGCGCGTTGAGCCGCGCCGAGACGTCGCCCCATCCATGCGCATCAAGCACGACCTTGTAGGTGCGCGTCGATGCATAAAAGGCAATCTGCTGTCGGACGGCCTCGCGCGCGCGCTTAATCTCGTCCTGACTCTTTCCGACGATGATGAATGGGGTAGTGATGATCGTGAAGTCCTTGCGGCTGCGTCCGGCCTTCTTGAGCCCCGCTTCGACGTTGGGAATCACGAACTCGCGGAGGTACTTGGGCGAGTTGAACGGATGCGCATGCAGGCCGTCACACAATTCTCCGGCGAGTTTGCAGATAAGCTCGTTCACGCCCGCGATATAAATCGGGATGTTCGGGTAGTTGTGCTTGGGCGGCGTGAAGAACGGCGTCATCAGGGAGAAGTTGTAATATTTGCCCTGGAATGAAAGTTTCGAGCCACCTTCGGCGAAGCATTTGAAAATCGCGCGCAGCGACTGGATATACTCGCGCAGCCGCGGCACCGGCGCTTCCCACTTGGTGCTGTAGCGGCGCTCGATGTGACCTTTGACTTGAGTGCCGAGTCCCAGGATGAAACGGCCTTCGGACATCCCGGCGAGCTCCCACGATTCATACGCCGTGATCATCGGGCTGCGCGGAAACGCAATCGCGACCGCGTTGCCCGTCTTGACCTTCTTTGTATGTTCGGCAACGAGCAGCGACTGAAGAAAACTGTCGGTGCCGGCTTCCACGGTCCAAACCGCGTCAAAGCCCACGTCCTCGATGGCGCGCGCCACGTTGGGCAACTCGCGCAAATTTCGCGTCGAAAGGCCGGTATCCAGCTTCATCTTTCTATTGCTCCCGGGATTATTGCGGCCCGAATCCTAGCAAAGCCGGGTCGCCGACGAGAAGCGCACCGCGATCCTCGTGCGCCATGACGTGAAGCGGACTCGAAACGTAAAGAATCTTAGAGAGCGCCTTCCGAAGACTCGGCCGCGCGCAGGATGCTGCGATGCGAATGATGATGCAAACTCGGGTGACCCAGAGTCACGTGATACATGTCAGCGAACGGCGAGATCGGCGGCTTGCGATCACCCGACGCAACAAAGTGCGAACCAAGGTCGGGCAGCGAGGCGAGCGCGACCTGGTAGCGCTGCTTGATATTATTGAACAGCGCCTGCATCCGCGGCGATACCTGGTGATTTTCGCCCAGCGTCTGAGTTAGCGGATTCACATACGCGCCCTCTTTTTCGAGCGCGAAGTGAAGATGCGGCCCAGTCGAAAGTCCCGTCGAGCCGACGTATCCGATCAACTGGCCGACGCGAACGTAGTCGTTCGCTTTCACGTTCGGAGCGATCTTCTCCATGTGCCCGTAGATGCTGACCATCCCATTCTGATGCGCGATACGCACGCAGTTGCCAAGCTCGCCACCCCATCCGGCCGATTCGACTTTGCCATCGGCGACAGCTTTGACAGGCGTTCCATAGTCAGCCGCCAGGTCGACCCCGACGTGCGGACGATACTCGTGAAGAATCGGATGGTAGCGATGAAACGTGAAACCAGAGGAAATGTACTTGAAGTTCAGTGGAAAGCGCAGGAACTGCGGACCGAGCGCGCGGCCTTGCTCATCGTATAAATGCTGCCGGCCGTGCTCGTCGCTGAATGCGAACGCATTCATCGTGCGCGAGCCAAACCGAATCTGCGCCGCTTCAACTTCGCCAATCAGAGTGTAAGTGCCGTCGCGGCTCACCTTTTCCTGGTAAATCAGCTTTACCGACGAACCTGGCGACAGCCGGCTGAGATCGTGCTTGCCCGAGAACGCATCTTCGAGGGACTCGACGATCGGCCGCGGAATTCCGTTGGCCGCAGCGGCGGCGCGGAAATTATCGCGCACCGCGAAGGTCAGCTTGATCGGGTGCACCATGTACTGAATCGGCGCGGCATTGACTTTGAGCACGCCGTTGCCGAGATGCGCCTCGGTGATCGAGATGTTCGTATCGACGTCGTACTTGATGCCGCGGGTCTCGCCGGTCTCGGGATCTTTATAGACGGTAAAGGGCTGACCCTTGGCGAGATAGCGGCTGGAAGCGATGGTGCGGTAGAGGTTCGACCACGCGCGCGCCTCGTTGCGATCCATGCCGGACTGGACCAGGTAATATTCCAGTGGTGCGGTGCGCTCGAGGGTGGTGCTGATCGTAATCGCGGGCGGCGCAGGTTCTTCGGTATCGGCGGCTTCAAAGGACAGATCGTCGTCGTGGCCGGCATCCATTTGCGCCACCGCTCCGTCGATCGGAGGAGCCAGGTTGGGTGCCGGATGGAAATAGAGCCGCAGCGCCGTCAACGTTGCTGCCAGAGCCAGTGTCAGCGCCGTCAGAGCACGCGGGTATCCAATTGAGCTTCTCCCCCGAGACCGCATCGGTCCGAAAATTAGGTGATTCGGTGACCCAAAGCAACCCCGGCGCGTGACTTCTGCTCACACGCCGTAATAGTCCCTTAACGTTATCGTTGATTACGCTCACTCCTGCTACGATTTAACGATTGTCCTATGGCAATTGCCGCCCTCGATCCAGGACGTCGAAGAATCGGTATCGCCGTCACCGATGACACCGAAAGCCGCGTTTTTCCGCTCGGCGCGATCGAGCGCAAGGGCAATCGCCTTGATTTTGCCGCGATCGCGCGGCGCCTTCATGATTATAGTGTGAGCCGTTTCGTCGTCGGTCTGCCGATCAATATGGACGGGTCGGAAGGACCGGCGGCGCGCTCGGCGCGGAGCTTCGGCGCTCTCCTGCACAAGGCGATGAACGTGCCTGTGGATTTTTATGACGAACGGCTCACGAGCTTCGAAGCCGAAGATCGTTTGAAGAGGGCCGTGACGAGCCGCGCCTCGCATAAGAGCGCGATCGACGCGGTCGCGGCGGCAGTGATTCTCGAGGGATGGCTCGATATGCGCACCAAGAGCGGTGAGGGTCGATAAAGAATGCGCAGGTTCGTCGCGATCGCCGTCTCGATAGTCTTCATCCTGACGATCGTCTCTGCCGTCGGGTATCGGTATGCGTTGCCGCCTGCGCCGTTCTCGGAGCCGCGCATGGTCACAGTCGAGAAGGGGCAATCGTTCCGCCAGGTGGCGCATTCTCTCGAATCGGCCGGCGTCGTTCGCAGCGCTCTCATGTTCTTGCTCTATGCGCAATTCACTGGCACCGCGCGCAAGGTGAAGCCGGGCGACTATGCGTTCCGCGGCGGCGAAGGCATGGCGGAAGTCATGCGTCATTTGGTCCGCGGCGATTTCGTCGTGGTCACCGTGATCATACCGGAAGGACTGACGATTCATGAAATCGCTCAGCGCGTAGGCGAGACCGGTCTCGTCTGCCCCGACGATTTCGAGCGCGAGGCCAAGGGCGGCGCGCTCGTGCAGGCGCTCGGCTTGATGCCGCTGGGCGCAGAGGGCTACCTGTTTCCCGCGACGTATAAGTTCTCGCCGCGGGCGACAGTCAATGACATTTTGAGTGCGATGCTCGGGCGCTTCTACCAGAATCTCACGCCGCAGGTGGAAGAGCAGATGTTCAAGCGGGGGCTCGACGCACGCCGCCTGGTCACGATGGCGTCGATCGTCGAGAAGGAAGCGAAGATGCCGGGCGAGCGGCCGCTTATCGCGGGGGTGTTTTACAATCGCCTCAAGCTCGGAATTCCGCTTCAATCGGACCCGACCGCCGAATATAGTCTCGACGGAGAATCGGCTGCCGCGGCGGTTCGCACGCCGTCGGCCTATAACACCTACGTGATCGCCGGCCTGCCGCCGGGACCGATCGCAAATCCGGGACTCAAGTCGATTGACGCGGCGCTCTATCCGGCACGCACCGATTTTTTATACTTTGTCGCTCGCGATGACGGCACTCACGTGTTTTCGAAAACGCTCAAGGAACATAACGAAGCGATCGCATCGTTGCGCAAAGCCGCCCTTCACACCGCCGCCGTGCCGGCGAAGACAGCACATGAAAGACATCCTGAATAGGTTATAATTCGCAGTCGTGCCGGGCCCGATCGATATAATTGTCAGCGCGCGCCGCAGGATCGCACGCAATGCCGCCATCGGCGGATTTCTATACAGCGTGTTACCCACGGTTGCAGCGTTGGGGCTGGCGATTGCGGTGCATCCGCTCGCGCGCGCGATCGAAGCGCGGCATGGATACGAGCTCGCGCCCGATCGCGCCAGGTTGCTGATCGATTTTCTCGTGTTCGCGGGCGCGGCCGCATTGGCGGTCGGCGCGATGCGCGCGTGGCGCGAATTTCGCCGGGCCGATGACTTCGCCGCGGCGGCCCAGGAAGTCGATGAGCGCGTCGGCGCGCACGAAGAAATCGTCACGCTCGCGACTCTCGCGGATCCCGCCATCGCGAGCGAGGCTCGTGCGCCCCGAAGTCCGCTCTTCCCGCTCCTTTTCCAGCGCGCGGCAAAATTCCTCGAAGGATTCGACCCGATTCGCGAGTTTCCGCTCCGAGTCGGAGCGCCGCTCAAACGATCATCGATCTTCGCGGGCCTGGTCGCGCTCGTGATGATGCTTGCGATGCTCGGCCTCGTGCGCCCGCCTTCGCCGATGCAGCTAGAGGCGAGGCAGCTGCGCAAAATCGCCGACGAAATCGCGCGCACCGCCTCGACGCCCGGCGACAACGCGCTCGCCGAGAAAGTTCGCGACGCGGCCGATGCGCTGGATAATCCAAGCCTGCCGCCGCAGGAGAAACAGAAAAAGCTCGCAGCGGTTCGCGCCGAAATCGAGCAGCGTAGTCAGAATGCGCAGCAGGCGCGCTCCGAGACCGGCACCGGCAGAGGAACTGGTAAAGGTAATTCGGGCAGCGGCAGCGGCGAGAGCCGCGCCGAGCAACGGGCCAATGCTCAAGGCGGCTCCGGACAGGGCCAAGGCAAGGGCCAGGGCGGCGGCAGCGAGAGCGCCAGCAATCAAAACAGCGGCGGCAGCGGCCAAGGCTCCAAGCAGGGCGGTCAGAACAAGGACAAGGGCGGCAAGAATAAAGATCAGAACAATGTCGATCTACAGAACGAGCTCGCCAAGGCCGAGGCGCAGATCGAAACCGCAGGCGCGCAGCAATCCGGATCGGGCAACGAGCCCGGTAGCGACAAGAATCAGCCCGGACCGAAGGCGGGCAACAATCCCAATGAGAAGGGACCGGGCGCGAATCCGAATCGACCCGGCAATATCCCCAAGCAAGGGATGAGCGGCGAGAAGAATATGCCGTCGGGGGGCAACGAATCAGCCAAGGACATGGGATCGAACCAGGGCGATACGCATCTTGGCGAGTTTCCCAACGCCACCAAGACTCAGCGCTATCTGAAGCCGGGCGAAGGCAGCGGCGGCGTCAATATCAAGGATGCGCGCTACGTCACCTTCAAGATTCCCAACGCGCCCACGGCGAACTCGGGCGGACGCGCGGTTATCGACGCGTCGCGGCCGACCGCCTCGACGCCCTACGTCAACTCACCCCTCGCCATGACCAAGGACAACTCTTTGCCGGACGAGCAGCAACTTGTTCCGCCACGCTATCGCGATCTGATTCACTAAACGGGAAGGACAACGGATGGGAGCGGCTCCTCAAATATCACCTGACCAGCGCGTCGCTGAGTTTCGCGCGGCGTTCTCGCGCGCCGAGAAAGAGGTCGGGCGCGTCATCGTTGGCCACCAGGATGCAGTGCGCAAGTTGCTAAGCGCGCTCTTCTGCGGCGGCCATATTCTGATCGAAGGCGTGCCCGGTCTCGGCAAAACCCTGATGGTCAAGACTGCGGCAGAAACTCTGGGCCTCGTCTTCAAGCGGATCCAGTTCACGCCCGATCTGATGCCGTCCGATATCATCGGCACACAGGTGCTGACCGAAGTAGAGGGCCATCGCGAGTTCCAGTTCAAGCCCGGGCCGATCTTCGCGCACATGGTCCTGGGCGACGAGATCAACCGCGCCACGCCGAAGACCCAATCCGCCGTGCTCGAAGCTATGGAAGAGCACCAGGTGACGGTGTTCGGCGTGACCCACGTCCTCGAGCAGCCGTACATCGTGCTCGCGACGCAGAATCCGATCGAGCTCGAAGGCACGTATCCGCTGCC
The DNA here is from genome assembly GCA_035508495.1 of Candidatus Binataceae bacterium. NCBI lineage: Bacteria > Candidatus Binatota > Binatia (SeqCode) > Binatales (SeqCode) > Binataceae (SeqCode) > Binataceae bacterium (SeqCode). Next base: position 144,218 of record DATJMX010000022.1, on the reverse strand, counting down.
CGAAGCGCAGATGGATCGCTTCATCTTCAAGGTCGTGATCGGACCGCCGAAACCCGAGGAGCTGCGCGAGATCTTGAATCGGACCACGGGCGCGACACGCGCGAAGATCCAGCCGGTGTTCGATCCAGCCTCGGCGCCACATCAGATCGAAACGCTCAAAGAGCTGGTGCGCGAAGTGATGGTGGCCGAGCCGCTCGAGCGCTACGTCATCGGTATCATTGGCGCATGCACGCCCGGCGGTCCGGGCGCATTGCCCGAGGTCTCGCAGTATCTGCGCTTTGGACCCAGCCCGCGCGGCGCGCAGGCTTTGATACTCTGCGGCAAGGTCAACGCGCTGCTGGCGGGGCGCGTGAGCGTCGCCTACGAAGACATCGACGATGGGATCGTGCCGTGCCTGCGCCATCGATTGCTGCGCAATTTCCAGGCCGAAGCCGAAAACGTCACATCCGAAGCGATCCTCGATCAGGTGATGAAGCGGCTGAAAAGGCCGCGCGCATAACGATGTTCGGACTGCCCGACGAATTCACGCCCAACCTGCTCGCGCGCCTGGAGAAACTTCGCATCCGCACGCGCCAGCAGTTCGCCGGCATGGGCAAGGGAGCGCATCTGTCGCCCAAGCGCGGCTCCTCGCTCGAGTTCAACGACTATCGCCACTACTCGCCCGGCGACGACTTCCGCTACATCGATTGGGGACTCTACGGCCGCACCGACAAGGTTTACATCAAGCTGTTCAAGGAAGAGGAAGACCTGCTCACGTATGTATTCCTCGACGCGAGCGCTTCGATGGCCTATCCGGGCAACGATCGCAAATTTCACGCGGCCGTGCTGACCGCGCTGGCGCTGGCGTACGTGGCGCTCGCGAGCGGCGATCGCGTGATGCTGCGCGTGCTGGCGGGCGGCGGTGAAAAGGTCGATCCGTCGTTCGTCGTCGGACGGCATCGCATCGTCGAGCTCGCACGCCGCCTGCAAGGCCTCAAGCCCGCGGGAGAGTATGACTTCGCGACCGCGATGGGACGGGAGCTCGCCGCGATCCGGCGCGCTGGCAAGGTTTTTATCGTTTCCGATTTCCTGATGATGCTGAACTCCGTCACCAAGGGACTCCAGCTTTTCACCGCGGCGACGATGGACGTGACCGCCGTGCAAATCCTCGGCGGCCATGAGCTCGAAGCGCAGGGCCTCGACGGCGACGTCGAGGTCGTCGATTCGGAATCGGGCGAGCGCGTACGCGTCTCGATCAGCGAGCGCGAGCGCCGCCAGTATCGCGAAACGCTGCTGCGCCTGACGCGCGAAATCAAATCGTTCTGCCTAAAACGCGGCCTCCACTATTCGCTCTACACTACGGACCAGGACTTCCAGCAATTCTTCGTGCGCGCCGTGAGCGACCTCGGCCTGGCGCATTAGTTTCCGACGATGGGCCTGCTCTATCCTGGCGCGCTGGCATTTTTCGCGATCGTTCCCGCGCTGCTGCTTGCCTATCTCGCGCGTGAACGGCCGTCGCGCATAGTCGTTTCGAGCGCGGCCGCGTTCCGCGCGCTGCGCGGATTTCGCCGCGAGCGTTTCGGCGGCCTGCCGCGCCTTGACTGGATGTTCTTCGTCGAGGCGCTGATTCTTTCGCTGGCGGTGCTCGCGCTCGCGGGGCCGTACGTGTTTCGCAAGAGCAATCCGATCGCGGTCGTGATCGACAATTCCGGCACGATGCAGGCGCGCGCCGCCGGTGGCAAGACGCGGTTCGATCTCGCGATCGAGAAAGCCTCGGCAATGCTCTCGAGCGAAGACAGCGGCAGCACGACTTCGATTTATGTGACCGCACCGCAACCGCATCGCATCGCGCCGCCGTTCGCCATCCTCACCGAGGCGCTCGTGGAGCTGAAGCGAATCAAACCCAGCGACGCTCCCAACGATCAGGCAACGCTGGCCGCGATGCTCAGCGACCTCGTGTCCGAGGGCCGCTTCAACAAAGTGATCTTCGCGGGCGCCAACGCGCTCGAAGCGCCGATCCCCTCGCGCATTCATGCAATCGCGGTTGGCGATCCCGTACCCAACGCCGGCTTCGGATCGTTCTCACTGAGACGCGAAGCTTTCGGCGCCGCGGCGCTCCACGCGCAACTAACGATCGGCAACTTCGATCCGCAGCCGCGCAGCTTCGAGGTAACGATCTCCGGCGACGACAAGGAACTCGGCCACGCGAAGCTCGCGCTCGGCGCAGGCGAGACCGGCGCAGTCGAGTTTCCGGCGCTGCCGTCGGCGCGTGTGTACAAGGCCGAGCTCTCGCCGCCCGACGACTTCGCGCTCGACAACGTCGCGTATGCCACTGCGGGCGCGGTCAAATCGGTCTCGATTCTTTTCGTGAGTCCGACGACCTCTGACGCCGCCGGCCTCAGCTCGATTCCCGGCGTCGATGTGACCACGCGCACGCCGGATGCATTCTCCCCGACCGATCTCGAAAACACTGACCTCGCGATCTTCGAATACACGGTGCCGAAGGAACTGCCCGCGGCCAATTCACTAATCGTGATGCCGCCGGCCGGTGATCCCGTTTTCAACTTCTCGGCGACGCCCGCGACGAAGTTGCAGATCGCGGGATGGCGCAACTCCGATACGCTCACCGACTCGGTGAACTTCCGCTTGCTCAATCTGCCAAGCGGCGAATACCTCGGGCAGCATCAGTGGATGTCGGCGGTGATAAGCGGCGACGGCGGCGCGCTGATGCTCAAGGGCGAGCGCGGCGGTCATCGCTTCGTCGCGACCGGCTTCAATCCATTTCCATATCTCGGCCGCCGCAACCTGCCGATGTCGGTGCTCACGCTCGACGCGCTCAGCTACCTTGCCGGCCTCGGCCAGAGCAGCTCCGGCTATCGCACCGGACAGCCCTGGCTCGTACCCGCCGGCGTCGACAAGGTAGTGCTGCCCTCGGGCGAAAAGCTCAAGGCCCAGCCCGGAATTCTCTTCACCGAAGTTGATCAGCAAGGAGTTTACGAGCTGCTGACGGCGGACGGATCGCGCACCGCGCGCGCCGTCAACCTCGCCGACCTCGGCGTCTCGGATTTGGAGAACCTGCCGCAACTCAAAGTTGAAGTCGCGAGCGCCGGCGGCGCGAGCGAACCGCCCAGCGAGAAGGCCCCGCTGAGCGCTTATCTGATCGCGACGATCCTCGCGCTCGCGAGCCTCGAAGCGTTGATCGCGTATCGGCGGCGGCGCCGCACGGTGGCGGAGGCCTGAGCGTGTTCCCCGAGCTCAATCCGCACGACCTGACGCTGGCGCGCCCCGATGCGCTCTACCTGCTGGCGGTTCCGGCGCTCGTCCTGCTGTGGGGGCTGATCTGCGCGGGCGAGTTCCGCAGAATCGTCGCACCGATCATGCGCGCGATCGTGCTCGCGCTCTTCGTGCTCGCACTCGCAAATCCGCAGAAGGTGATGCGCACCGAAGGCGCCGCGCGGCCCGCGGTCGTCGATGCGTCCGGCAGTATCACGCCTGCGATGCGCACCTGGACAGCCAAGCTTCTGCGCGACGACCTCAGGCTCCGCAGTGGCGACCCCGCGCTCACCTTCGCGACGCGCACAGCCTCGGGAACTATTGGCGAGGTCGAAACCGCATTCGACGCAGGCAACCGTTGCGTCGAATGCGATCCCGCCGCCACCGATCTCGAGACCGCGCTCGTTCGCCTTGCGTCGGATCCCGACGCGCGCGGCGGTCCCGCAGTGCTCGTGACTGATGGCTGGGAAAATCGCGGCGACGCGGGCCGCGCAGTGAACCCTCTACTTTCCGCCGGAATCCGCCTGGACATCTTCACGCCGCCGGGAGCCAGAGCGGTACCCAACGTCGCGATGACCGAGCTCACGTTGCCATCCGCGCTCAGCAAGGCAGCGCCGTTCGCGCTCGGCGTCACGATGCAGAATCTCAACGACGGGCCGGCCGCGGGAACGATCACCGTCTATCGCGATGATGCGCAGATCGATTCGCGCAAAGTGACGTTGCAGCCCGGGGACCAGCGCTTCGACTTCCCGGTCCGCAGCGACGCAACCGGTCTCGTCGCGTACAGCGCGACGTTCAAGCCCGACAATCCTGCGCAGGATCCGTTCCTCGAAGACGATACGCTCAAGGGATGGGTCGGCGTCGGCGCGCAGCGCAAAGTCTTGATTCTCACCGACAATGCTCGCGATGCGCAGTATCTCGAAACTGTCGTGAAGCGGATGGGCCTCGATCCGGTTGTCGTGACGGCCTCGGGCCAATGGAACGGCAGCCTCAGCGGTTACGACGCGATCCTGATCAACAATGTACCGAGCGAGCGTATCGCGCCCGCCGCGCAGAACGCGATGGCGGCGTACGTCGAGCGTGGCGGCTCGCTTGCGATGATAGGTGGCGATTCGAGCTTCGGTCTCGGCGGCTACGAATCGAGTCCGCTCGCGAATGTGATGCCGGTGCTGATGAAGCCGCCGCAGCATCGCGAGCGCAAACGCGCGCTCGTCCTCATCATCGACAAATCAGGCTCGATGGGCCGCAACAACAAGCTGACCTATGCGAAAGCCGCCGCCGCGACGGTGACCAAGTCGCTCAAGGATTCCGACCTGGTCAGTGTTATCGGCTTCGACACGCAGCCGTTCGTGGTGGTGCCGCTCGCGCCGCTCTCGCAGACCCGTGGCTATTTCGATCAGATGATCGGGCAGCTCAAGGCGGCCGGCCAGACCTACATGATTCCCGCGTTGCGCCAGGCTGCGCACGATCTCGCCGACAGCGGTGCGCAGGACATGCACGTTATAATCCTGACCGACGGCGAAACCGGCGGCACGCCGGATATGTACTACGACCTCGTATCGCAGATGCATCACGAGATGGGCGCGACGATTTCCACGATCGCGATCGGACGCGAGGCCAACGTCGCATTGCTCCAGGCGATCGCGAAGTATGGCGGCGGCGTTTACTATCAGACCGACAGCCCGCAGAACCTTCCGCAAATCTTCGTCGAGGATTTTCGTGCGCACGGCGGCCAGAACACGATGGTCGAGAAGAGCTTCGCGCCGCGCACCGTAGCTCCCGATCCGCTGCTTAAGGATCTCGCGGGACGCCAGTTGCCGGCACTCCTCGGCTACGTCTCGACCGATCTCAAGCCGCGCGCCGACCTGAGCGTGTTCATCGACCGCGGCGGAACGCGCGAGCCGGTCGTCGCGAGCTGGAAGTATGGCGCCGGCAAAGCGCTGGCCGTGACCACCGACGCGAGCGGGCGATGGTCAGGTCAATGGATTAAATCAAACGTATTCCAGCCGGTCTGGGATCACTTACTAACCTGGATGACGCCGGAGACAACTACTTCTGAGCCCAAGATCGACGTCGCGCTTGGCTACAATGCCGGCCGAATCAATATTAAGTTGACTGACTACGGCGGCATCGAGGGTGCGGGCGCCGTCCATGTAATAAATGCAATAATCACTCGACCCGACGGCAGCAAAGTCGAGACGATGCTCAGTGAAGACGTGCCCGGTGAGCTTTCAGGATCGATCGAAGCGGCGCAGCCCGGCAATTACTACTTCCAGGTACATGCGCCATTCGGCAACGGGCAGAAATTCCCGCCGTTGGCATATACAGTCAGCCCCGCAGTCAATGCTGAAGTGCCGCGGCCGGAGCCCAACTTCGGATTGCTGGAGCGTCTGGCGTCGGCAACTGGCGGGCGCTTGAATCCCGAGGTCTCAGAGATCGCGACTTCGCGGCCAATCGTTGAACGCCGCGAATCGCTCAACCTCTATCTGATTCTGGCTGCGATGGTTTTGCTGATCACCGAGGCTCTTGTGCGGCGACTCACTGCGTAACAGCACCGAGGAATGCGATGGACGAGAAGCCAGTTCACGCGGATCACAACCTGCAACGAAAGTATCCCAAGAACATTAAATTCTGTCCGCTATGCGGCAGCGCGATGGAATTCCGCACTGTGCTTCCCGACAACAAGCGGCTCAAGGCTTGTACGCAATGCGGCTTTGTTCATTTCCCGCAACCCAAGCTCGTCGCAGGATGCCTCATTGTCGATGACGGCCGTGCGCTGCTACTGCGGCGCGGCAACGAACCGCGCCGCGGCAAGTGGACATTCCCGGGCGGCTACGTCGATTGGGGTGAGACGATGGCAATCGCCGCCGAGCGCGAGACGCTCGAAGAAGTCGGAATGCATGTGCAGATCAATGATCTGTTAGGCATCTACGCCGACCCAAAAAATCCAAGTCCGATAATCGCAGTCTACCTGGCCGCGCCCGGTGTCGATCCGCCGCGGAAGTCACCCGAAGCGATCGAGGTTCGCTACTTCGAGCCGGGCGAGCTTCTGTGGGAAGACATCGCATTCCACACCACTGAAGCCGCCCTGCGTGACTGGATCAGGCTCGTGAGCTGACTCCATGAACATGGCGCGACAGAGTGACTATTGCTCCAGCCACGGCTTACTCGAATAGTACTGCTCGACCTGCGATATATAGCTAAGCGCGCCGCTATCGTACCAGTTGCCGCTGTACCAGTCGCCGATACATCCCCACAGCATCTGCTGAGCGCTGCCCTGCTTGTAAACTGGATAGCCTGAAGTCGGAGTGTCGTTAGCAAGATAACTGATATCGCCGTTCATACATGCGCGCTGATAAGCCATGCGAAAATCGGCGTTGAACGCCGTGCTGTTTATCGCCTCAGGGTATGCGTTGAATGAATCCAGCTTCACCTGAAAGATGCCGTAGCTCTGGTAGCATCCAGACCCATTCCATCCATCCCAGATGCCGCGCTCGCAATACTGAAGCGACGTTCGCCAGTCGCCAAGATCGGTCTGACGCCATCCGCTCTCTGTCCAAGCCTGGGCGCGCGCGATATCCTCGTCGACGCCCCATTTGCAAGCGGCCCATCTGATTATCATGTCGGTCGAACCCGAATAGTGTCCATCCACTAATGTAAAATCCGAGGCAGGCACGATAGTGCTGTCATATACCGGTGCGGTGTGCACCTGCACAAGTTGGGATGCGGGTGGTATTGCGCTCGCACTGTTGTAGGGAGCGTTACTCGGTATCGTTTCCGGAGTTGAAGCGATCAGCGCCGCACATTGCGACTCCGATGGAAGGGCCGAGTGCGCCACAAGAGTACTGAAATGAACAGCGCCGCTGCTCGTAGTATGATTTGCTACTACCACTTCGATCGTCGAAGTAGCTATCGGAGTCGTGCCGCCTCTTGCAAATGCGGCGACCTCCAAGGTGTGAGTACCGTCTGCGACGCCAGCCGAATGCCAACTGAAAGTATACGGCGGAGAGACCGCGATACCATTTCCGTCAACATAGAGCTTCGCCCACCAGACTCCCGATCCGACGCCGGCGATCACTGGCACGACGCCGCTGACGGTGGAACCGTTGGCGGGTGATGTTATTGCGATGGTCGACGCAGCCGCTTGGCGAGTTGCACTCGCAAGCGTAATCAGAGTTAGAGTCAAGAAGATGAACAGTCCAATGCGCCCACTAACCGAGACCTTGGTCATCGTTCTCCCCTAAGTAGGGCACACTTCCGCGCATGCGCTGAAAAGTGCGCGTTCAGAAAATTGAAGCGGTCTCGGTTCTCGCAGCCTTCCGCTGGTTGCGCGATTTACCGCCGTGATTGCCGGGAGTCAGACCAGACGAAGTGAAGCGGTCCTCAGGCGAAGAAACTGGATATCAATCCAGCAAAGAATACTCCCAAAACGGGGTTCGGATATATCAAATCCAGAAATGACAAATCAAGCAGGAAGTGCGAAATTTAATCGCAATTCATGAAATATATTTTATTAAGCGATGGCAGGTGTCACCTTCCGCGAGATTGTAGCTCGCGGAAGGTGACGAGTTTAATACTAGATTACTGGCAAAACGCGCTTAAAACCGGTGATAGCTGCCACGGTACGAATGCCACCATCGGACTCACGGCTGCGCCGAGTCCGTGCCCCGCGCCGCTCGGTCCTGTGACGCTGCCCCAGTAGTTGCACTTGCCGTCGACCGTGCCGCCACTCAGCGCAGGATCGACGGCAACGCCGAAGACTTTCGACGCCTTCGTAAAGTTGAAGCTATTATTATTCACCGCCACCGTCGCGAACGATACATTTTCACTCTCGAGCCATACGCCGACCGTATCACTGCCAGGTCCATTGAGATTTCGAATTGAGTTTCCACTCACTATTGCTTCCGGCGTGTCAGCTTCGAGGCCAATTGCATGGACCCATCCGCCGCCAGTGAGGTTATTTATCGTATTGTCCTCAATGACCATGTAGGCGTTCGGCACGTGACCATTTCCCGTGTCGACTGCAACACCGTAGGCACCTTTATTGGTGCTCTGGATGTTGGTTATCACATTGTCGTTGATCATCACGGCGATACTCGGATCGGCCGACGCGGTGTCGCCGAGAAATACTCCCTTTGCCGAAGAAGGGCTCGATACGTCCTCTATCAGGTTCTGGGTTACGACCACGCCATCCGGCCCTTCCTCGAGGTAGAGCGCCTGCGCGGTCGATGAACCAACGATATTGGTGAAAATGTTATTCCGGATGACGGCGCCACTGGCAGTGGACTTGACGTCGACGCCGATCGACGCGCTTCCGCTCGGATCGCTGATCGTAAAACCGTCCACGAACACGTTGGGGCCCTTGATGGTCACCGCCGGATCGCCGGTAATCGTCGACTCACTGCCCCGGCTGCTCGAATTGGGATTAACCCCGACGTTGGCGCCATTCAGGACCAACGAGCGCGTGATCGAAAGATTCTCGTTGTAGGCCCCAGCCGACACGTTGATGACGGCGCAGGTGGCGTCGTTAATTGCGTCCTGTATGGTTGTGTAGCTCGCAGGAACGAGGCAGGGTGCCGCGCTTGCGTTTCCCGCGAAAAGCAGGGCGGCCGCGCCGCCGGCTACGATTGCCGATAACTTGACTGCTAGTGATTGACTGAAAGTGAACGACATCTTGACTCCTCCCATGCCGGAGACGACTCCCCGGCACCTCCTTTCGAAACGAACAGATAGTGCAAGTCTAAAATCACTTTGACCCGCTTTTGCTGGCGGGCCTCGCCCGCGCCCGTGATGCGCAAAATACGTTCCTGCCCGGATGACCGCGCAGCGAATCGCGGAACTGATTCTGGATGGCGCTGGCAAAAGCCGGCCGGTCCGAAGACGTAACGCCACTATGCAGCATCCTTTCAGCGTAGATCGCGCCGAGCGGTCAAATCGTGGCTAAAAAGCGCAAACTCAAATTTGAGTTGACAATTAGTTCATAGCTTGTGCGCGATCAAGTAAATAAGAGCTTTAATTTAAAATCTCAAGCGTATATGGACTAACTTGGATTTTAAGCTCCTCTATACTTTTCTACGATCTCGCTCTCTTCGGCTTTGCAACTAAATCTATTAGACATTCAGCCATTCAGGCGCATACAAATTGTTGAAATGGGGTGCATCTCTGGCTAAATCGATGCAAATGAAATTGATTCGCCCCGGCTTCTCGATCCCATATTGAAGAATTCGCCCGTTGTGCTGGTCTAGCCGGAACCGCGGATTAGCGCATGTTGTCGCAAATGTGCTACAACTCTAATACCTAGGGCCCCGTCCAGCCATTCCGATTTCTGGAGGTGGCTTCGATGGAACGCGTGGAAGTGGTTGGAGGCGAAGTTTTCATCCTGCGCACGCGCCAGCTCGCTCCCGATTGCTGGCGCTGCGACCTCTACGAACGATGCGAACTCCATGGCGGTGTCGAGGAGTTCCTCTTCGAGGACTTCGGCGAAACCGAGATGGACGCGATCGCGATGGCGCTCAACGACGCGCACGAAGCGGGACCTCCGCACGGTCATTACCGATTGTAAGCGCGCTTCCCCGTCGATTCGTCAGCGCGTTCTCCGTTACTGTAGCTGCGCCAGGTCGCTCGCGGCCAATGAGCGGCTGCGTGTATCGGTTGGACAAGGAACGAATCGCAAAATTTCTTGCACGAGCCGGGGTCGCCTCGCGTCGCGATTGCGAGCGAATGCTTGCTGCCGGACGAGTCATGCTCAACGGTGTCGTGGTCGCAAATCCCGCAACGATGGTTGACGCCGATGACGAACTAGCACTCGACGGTAAAGTGATAGCCGCGAAAGAGCCGACCAGGCTCTGGCGCTATCATAAGCCCGCCGGACTGGTGACAACCGCGCGCGATCCCGAGGGCCGTCCAACGGTGTTCGCCGCGCTGCCGAAATCAATCCCGCGCGTGGTGTCTGTCGGCCGCCTCGATCTCAACACCGAAGGGCTTTTGCTGCTGACCAATGACGGCGGCCTCGCACGCTACCTGGAGCATCCCGCGCAGGGTCTTGCACGCAGCTACAGGGTCCGAGCGCACGGCGTCGTGAGTGAAGCCGCGCTCACGCGCATCACCAAAGGCATCGTCATCGATGGCATCAGCTACCGTCCCGCGCGAATCACGATAGATCGCCGGCAAGGCACAAACTGCTGGCTATCGATGACACTGCACGAAGGCAAGAATCGCGAGATCAAACGACTGCTCGAGCACATCGGCCTCCGCGTCACGCGTCTGATTCGAGTCGGCTACGGGCCCTTCGATCTCGGAGATCTAAAACCCAACGCCGTCGAAGAAATCTCGTCGCAAACACTCGAGAAATCGCTGGCTGGCTTTTTTTCTCGATGAGAGCAGCGATCGTTGCCTTGCAGCAGGAGCTGTCGAAAATTCTCGACTAGCCCAGCCCGCAGCGTCAGCATAGATCCTTATGATTCAGATCTTCTCTGCCAGTGGTTTGAGGGTTTGCCGTTCGAAATCTTCTGCTACCGCCGCGAGCGTGTCGGCTTCTTCGGGGGATTTGTCGTCGCGGATTCTTACAATGCGCGCGAACCTGAGCGCCATTCCGCCCGCGTAATTTGGGCTGCGCTGGATATCGTTGTACGCGACCTCGACTACGATTTTCGGCTGCACTGGAACGACGCCGTGCCCCTCGGTTACTTTGAGCGCCAGGAGGCGCTCGGTCATCTCGCGGAATTGCTCGTCGGTGAGGCCCTTGAAGGTCTTGCCGATCATCGCGAAACCGCCGTTTTTCTCGTCGCGCGCCGCGAGATGATAGTTCGAGAGCCATCCGTGACGGCGGCCGTAGCCCCACTCCGCCGCGACGACGACCAGATCGAGCGTGCGCACGTGCTTTATCTTGAGCCATCCGCGGCCGCGCGCACCCGGCGTGTATGCGCTCGCGAGCGATTTCGCGACGACACCTTCGTAACCGGCAGTTAGCGCCTCGTGGAAGAATCGTTCAGCCTCCGGGAGCGTGGGATCGATCACACGCGGCACTGTCTCGAGGCCCGCTGCGGCGGCCAGCAATGACAGCGCGTCAATGCGCTCCGAATACGTGCGGTCGATTAGCAGCGTGCCGTCGAGCGCCAGCAGATCGAACACGTAAAGACGCACCGGCTGTTCCTCGCGCAGGCGCTCGATATCGCGCGTGCGGCCGAAGCGGCGCATCAGCTCCTGGAAGGCGAGCGGACGCCCGTTCGCGTCGACCGCGATCACTTCGCCGTCGAGAATCGCGCGATGCTCGCCGAGCCGCTTCATGTTCTCAGCGATCTCAGGCAGGCTTTCTGTGATCTCATTCAGCCGGCGTGAAAAGATCCGCACCTCGCCGCCATCGAGATAGTGAATCTGCACCCGAGCGCCGTCGAGCTTGTGCTCGAGCGCGAAGTCGCGGCCCAGGATCGCGAATGCGTCGGCAACTTCGGTCGCCGGCTGCGCCAGCATCGGCTTGAGCGGCTTCACGGCGGGCGCCTTCGCCGGATGCCCCGCGGTTTCGACCGCCGCGCCTTCAGGCATCCGCAGGATACGCACGACGCGGCCGAGATCGCCTTCGAGCTGGTTGATGCGCCGAACGTCGGCGACTGACTTGTTCGCCATCCGCGCGATCGATTCGAGCATCAGACCTTCGCTGACGCCGTGGCGCATCTCGCGGATGAGAATCTTCGCGATGTACTTGGCTTCCAGAGCGCTCGCCCGCTCCAGGAGCTCACGCAAGGCGGTGAGCTTGCGCCCCCGAGACTGGCGTCCTTCGATATCGGCGATCTCGTGGAACTTGCGATCGAGCTCGGCGATCGTGAGTGTCGGCTCGGGATCGGTGGAGCGGCGGCGCAGCGTCATCTCTATCGCTTCACCAAAGTCCTCGGCGGCGGCGAAGATGTCCTCGCCCTGGTCCTCCGCGCCGGTGATTTCCGCGGCGATTTTCCAGATGGCGCGGCCGCTGACCTGAAGCCGCTTCTCCTCGCCCTGCTCCAGCGCGCGTCCGACCATGAAACGCGCCGCGATTTCCGCTTCGTCAACCTCGAGCGCGGCGAGAAACGTTCCTACAGCCTCGGCCATCTGCAGCCGGCTCTGTGTCTGCCCGAGTTCCTGGCATACCAGCGCGAAGTCGTTGAATGAAGCCACGTCCGAATTAAGTCCGGCGGGAGCGCATCTGGCAATAGGCGCGCGGCGTTCGACGGTCGCTCGAAGTTGTGCAACAAATCCGAAGATGGAAACGCTCAAGGACAAAGCCGCGATCGTCGGCATTGGTCATACTGAGTATTCGAAGGATTCCGGACGCAGCGAGATGAGTCTCGCGGTCGAGGCGATCAGCAAGGCCGCCGCGGACGCGGGCCTGAGGCCCTCCGACATTGATGGGATCGCGAAGTTCACGATGGACAACAACGACATCGTGCATCTTGCGGCGAATCTTGGGATTCCAGCGCTGCGTTTTTTCGGCGAGGCGCCATGGGGCGGCGGCGGCGGACCGGTCGGCTCGGTGCTGCTCGGCGCGATGGCGGTGGCGACCGGGATGGCGAGCTGCGTCGTTGCGTTCCGCGCGATGAACGAGCGCTCGGGCCGCGGCACGGGCCGCTTCGGCCTCGCTCCTGCGCGCAAAGGTGCGCCCGGCGCGGCCGGCTACACGCATCCATATGGGCTCTTCAGTCCCGCGCAGCAGGTCGCGCTCAGCGCGCGGCGCCACATGCATCTCTACGGGACCAAGAGCGAACACTTCGGCGCGATCGCCGTCACATGCCGGTCCCATGCGCAGACCAATCCAAACGCGGTGATGCGCGGCAAGCCGCTTACGATCGAGGATCATCAGAGCTCGCGCATGATCGCCGATCCGCTACGGCTCCATGATTGCTGCCTCGAAACCGATGGCGGCGCGGCGGTGATAATCACGAGCGCGGAACGCGCGCGCGATCTGAAGCACAAACCGATCTATATCGGTGCCGGAGCGTTCGGTGCAGTCCAGCATAACACGCAGTCAATGGTGCGCTTTCTCGAGGATGCGCAATCGGAAACCAGCGTCGCGGCGGCCGATCTCTTCGCGCGTGCGGGCGTAAGTCACAAAGATATCGACGCCTGTTACATCTACGATCATTTCACTCCGCTCGTACTGATGGCGTTCGAAGAGCTGGGATTCTGCAAGCGCGGCGAAGGCGGGCCGTTCGTATCAGACGGCAAAATGTTGTGGCCCAAAGGATCGCTGCCGCTCAACACCAGCGGCGGCAATCTTTCCGAGGGCTATATCCACGGCATGGAAAACACGATCGAGGCGGTGCGCCAGTTGCGCGGGCACGCGATCAATCAGGTCAAGGACGCGCGCGTCACGCTCGTCACGTCAGGCAACGCGGTGCCGACGACCGCGATGATCCTGTATAGCTAGGAGATAGCGATGGCGGCAGCATCGAATTTTCCGAGCCCGATTCCCGATCTCGAGGCCGAAGAGTACTGGGCGGGATGCAATCGTGGTGAACTGCTGATGCAGCGCTGCGCGCAGTGCAAGAAATTCCGCTGGCTGCCGCGCCCGATGTGCCCCGCGTGCAATTCGCTCGAGCGCGAATGGGTAAAAGTCAGCGGCCGCGGCGTCGTGTATTCGTACACGATAATCACGCATCCTGTGCATCCGGCCGCGATCGATCGCGTGCCCTACAACGTAACGCAGGTGCAGCTCGACGAAGATCCCGAGCTGATTCTCGTGACCACCATGGTCGGCGTTCGCAACGAGGACATCCGCATCGGGATGCGCGTCGTGGTGACGTTCGAAGAGCATGAGCCGGGCGTGAAGCTCGCCAAGTTCAAGCCCACTTGAGATAAGGTTCGGGCAGCGGTAGAGAACTTACAGCATCAAAACGCGGACCGTGAGTTTTCCAACTAATAGAGTTGTCCGATGGCGTGGAGCATTTCGGGCTCTTCGTCGCGCCGATCTATTGCTACTCTATTCCGGATCGGCGCCGCGATTCGGCTCGGCGGTATGGCATACTCATCCGCGTAATCACGTACCTCATGTTCACGTTGAATCCGCGGACGACGGCCATCACGAGCATTCGGATAGTCATCATGAGCATCATCGCGACGATGACGCGCATGATCACCACGAGCATCACGATCACGACGGCCACTGGCATTTCGTCGTAGCGCCCGAGTTTCGCGTTCCATTTCAGTTATTGGTTTTTGCGATAGTCGAGACCTGCGTCGCGGCCGGCAACGACGTTGCCGCCTTGACAGGGTATAGTTACAGGCGTTTCGCGCGCGGTCCTCCCGCTTTCGATTCCATTTCCTGAACATTTCTCGAATTTGATTGCCCCTGCTGGCCGGGATCGATCCTGCGCCGCAGCGTTTCATTTTCCCGGCGGCGGGATTTTCGGCAACGTCGGAGGAGTTTGTCTTGAAGAAGGCATTCCTGAGCGTACTAGTGTGTGCGCGATGCGCCAGCGCATTTCTGCCTCTGGCGGTGGTGGCTGTTATTTCGTGTATCGCGCTCGCGGCATTCAACAGCGAGTCTTTTGCGATCGAGCAACCAACCACGACGCAACCGATCGCGGGAACTGTAACCGACGCTCTTCAACGGCCAATCGCGAGGGCGAGCGTGACGATTGAAACTGGACAAGACAACCACGTCGTCGCGCGGACATTAACCGATGAGCATGGAGCATTTCGAATCGTCGCGCGCGCGGGAACGTACACATTGCGCATCGGAAAAAAGGGGTTCAAACGAACTATCGTTGCGGTCGTCGTGCCCCTGCAAGCACGAGAGGGGCTTCGCCTGGTACTCGAGTCCGAGACGGCTCTGACTGTGTCGGTAAACGCCGGCAGAATCCATCCGCAAAACGGCCTCTCCGCGAGCGGCACTAACAAGTACACACTTACTGCAAAAGACATCACGAATCTGCCGTTGGGCGAAGCGACGCCGCTCAACCAGGTGATGCTGCAAATGCCGGGAGTCGCGCTGGATCAGAACCAGGAGATTCATATTCGCGGCGAGCATATGGGTATCCAGTACCAGATGAACGGCGTGATGCTGCCGCTGGACGTCAACACCGATCCTACGTTTACCCAGTTGCTCAATAGCTACTTCGTGAAGAGCGTAAGCTTGATCGACGGGGTGCTGCCCGCACAATACGGATATCGAACGTCAGGAGTAATCGATATTCACACCAGGGACGGGTGCGAGGACCCACACAATGACTTCACTGTCTCGGGAGGGCAGCGCGACACAGCCCAGGGAACTTTTCAACTTGCAGGCTGTTCCAGGGACTTTAGCTATTACTTGACCGGACTCTTTCTTCAGTCGAACCTCGGTTTCAGCAACGCGATTTCAGCCCCCGATCCGATTCATGACGCGGTAACCCAGGGGCAGGGATTTGCCTACCTGACATATAATCCCAATCCCACGACGAAACTGAGCCTCATCACCGGAATGACCCTGTCGTTCAACCAGTTCCCTAATCAGCCCAACCAGCCGCCTCAGTTTCAACTCGACGACATCAATCCCGCGTCGTATCCATCGAGCGCGATCAACTCGGGGCTGAATCAGCAGGATTACTATGGAGTTCTGGCGTTGAACGGATCATTTAACACCTCGACTGACTACCAGATTGCGTATTCGGCGCACTACAACACCCAGACTTTCTATCCGGATCCGATTGGAGATCTCATTTATGAGGGCGTTGCGTCGAACGTCTTCACGAGCGATCTCTCGAATACGCTTCAGGGCGACTTGATTCACCGCTTGGGAACGCACACGTTTCGCGGCGGCTTTTATTTCGGGGAATACGGAGTGGAGTCCGACCAGACCTCGCAAGTCTTCCCGATCGTCATGGGCGTTCCGGAGACGACGCCAATCAGCCTCACCGCCAACTTGAACAAGATCAACCTGGTTTACGGCGTCTATCTGCAGGACGACTGGGAGATAACCGACAAGTTCAGTCTCAATCTCGGTTCAAGATGGGATCGCACCAGCGGATTCACCAACGATAGCCAGTTCAGTCCGACCATCAATCTCGTGTACAAACCGGGCGTCGACACGACTCTTCATGTCGGGTTCGCGCGGAACTTTCAGGTGCCGAACTTTCAGAACGTGTCTTCTGGTATCTACCAGCTCTTCGCCGGAACGAGCGGAGCAGCGGATACGAGTCCAAGTGGAAACGCGTCGCCATTCGCGGAGACTGATTACACATGGGATGGCGGCTTTACCCATCGATTCACGCCGCAACTGGCGTACGCGCAGGACAACTATTTTCGTATCGATCGCCACTACCTGGACGAAGGCCAATTCGGATTCGTTCCGATCGGCGCGCCATTCAACTATGTCCGTGGCTACGGCGGCGGGACCGAACATTCGCTGACCTACAATCTCGAAAACTTCGCCGCGCGCGTAAATATATTTGTCGCTCGAGAGGAGGATATCGGCGTCGCGTCAGGTCAGTACAATTTCCCCGCCGCCGAAGTCGCCTATATCGATCGGCATTACATAGTGCTCGATCACACCCCGCTGGTCGGCGCTTCGGGCGGCGCGGCACTCAGATGGAAAAGCTACCAGTTCACTTTCGACGGACTTTTCAGCAACGGCTTGCGCGGCGGATTCGCCAATCAGACACAGCTTCCCAAAGTATGGCAATTCAACTTGAGCGCGGCCCGCGACTTCGTCGTCCCCGGACTTGGCAAGGTCACCAACCGCATTACGCTGCTCAATATATTCGATCGAACCAATCTGATTCGTCCGGACAACGGTATCGGGGTATTCGAAGCCGCCTATGGGCCAAGAATCACCGTGTACGATGGGCTGACAATTCCCCTGCCCGCGCTCTAACCGGGGACATTGCGGAGCGAACTACTTTACTTGAGTCCTTCGACTCTCGATGCGACAAAGATGCGATGAAGCACGTCATTCACAGCCGCTACGAATCGATCGAAGTGCTGACGCTGGCGCGGCCGCCGGCCAACGCCCTCGACATCGAGATGACCGAGGAAATTGCCGATGCCTTCGAAGGACTTGCGCGCGAAGGCGCGGCCAGCGCGGCGATTCTCACCGGGGAAGGCAAGGCGTTCTGCGCGGGGCTCGATTTGAAGGCGATCCCGCGCTACGGCGAGGCCGAACTGCAGCGTCTTCTGCATGCGATCAACAGGATGGCGACGACGGCTTATGCCTGTCCGATTCCGGTTATCGGCGCAATCAACGGCCATGCGATCGCCGGCGGTTTCGTGCTCGCGATGTGCTGCGATTGGAAGATAGTGGCCGATACTCCGCTGCAGGCCGGGCTGACGGAGGTTCGCGTCGGCGTGCCCTATCCTGCGGCGGCGCTCCAAGTGGTGCGTAGCGAACTAGATCCGAAAGTCGCACGCGAACTTGTACTGTTCGGCAAGAACATGGGCGGCGCCGAGGCCATCGCCGCGGGAATCTTTGACGAGTCTGCCCCGCTCGAACGGCTCCTCGAACGTGCGATGCAAAAGGCGCGCGACGCTGCCGAAGCCCCGCCGCACGCGTTCAAGACGATCAAGCTTCAGTTGCGGCGACCAGCACTCGAGGCATGTCGCGCGGCCGTTTCCGGCGAGGGCGAACCCCTTCGCAACGGCTGGATCGATCCGGCGGAGCGAAACACCTCATCCAGTGTGCTGCACCGCAACCGTGGCTAGCGAAGTTCGAGAATCACTCTTCGATCGGATGCTCTTTCAAAAACGGCAGATATGCTTTCAGGAACGCGGCTTCGCCTTCGTGCATGAATCCGTGCCCGACGCCCGGGATGATGTGCAACTTCGCGCCCGGAATCCGTGAGGCGATCAACTCCGAGTTCTTCGCCGGTATCAGAACGTCGTCGGAACCCGTGACTACGAGCGTCGGCGCCTTGATTTGCGGCAAGCGATCCCAGGTCTGGAGCGTGTAGGTCGCTTCGAGCTGGCGCTGGAATGCGAACGGCGGCGTCGGATGCGTGAGGACGCGCGCGATCGCCGCTTCGAGCTCGTCGCGATGACTCGCGATGAAGCCGGCAGTGTAGCTAAGCGGCTGCGCGCGGCGAATCACCTCGTCGGGCGGCACTCCTTCGCGCGGCGCGGTGAGGACCTTGAGCGACTCGGGCGGCGGCGGAACTGAATTGGCGCCTCCCGCCGTGGTGCATCCAAGAGTCAGCGTCGCTACACGCTGCGGATGACGTAGCGCGAACTCCTGCGCGATCATGCCACCCATTGAAACGCCGAAGATGTGGGCCTGCGGAATGTTGAGATTGTCGAGCAGCCCCGCCGCGTCATCGGCAAACATCTGGATCGAGTAAGGAGCGTCGGGCTTGTCGCTCTGCCCGGTCCCGCGATTGTCAAACGTGATCACTCCGTACGAGCTCGCGAGCGCCTGCACCAGGGCGGGATCCCACACCGCCGAGCTCGCGCCCAGCCCCATAATCATCAGGATCGGATCGCCGTCGCCATAAACGTCGTAGTGAAGTTTGATGTCCTGGAGTCGTGCGTCGGGCATTGCAAGTATGCTCCTTTCTGGGTCGGCAATTTAGCTTTTAGTCGAATCGGTTTAAAGTGCCGGGCGCGTTGAAGATCATGGGACAATTCCCAAGATCGACGGATAGTTGTTTAGAACGGTAGCGCACAATTGGGCCTTGCCTCTCCAAAAAAATACACTGGGCCGCGCGTCCCTGCCCGCCTTCAAGATGCGCGCGCAGCGCCGCTTCGATTCTGCGGACAACAATCGGTGGCGCAAGCCGTGCGGCTCGCACATCTCAATCGCGGGCAGGGACGCCCACCCCCACTATTTTTTTTGGAAATCAGATCCTGAGAATCGGCGCTACGCGAGCGATAAGCTTCGGCGCTACTCTACCGTGGCATTGGCCGGGCGATTTGCCGGGCGGAGATCCCTACGGAGCGGGTGGCGGCGGTGGAGATTGACAACCTGTGCAGCCGGAGACGCACACCGTGAACGACTCGTTGGCGCCGTTCTGGTTGACCACCATGGCCTCCCAGCCTTGTGGCGACGTGCTGCTGAACGAACTTTGCTCAACGTTTCCGATGTATGGAGAGCCTAGTTGGCATCCTCCGCCTAGCGCCAGGTCAGTGCTCCGCATCCGGTGATGGTGGTGCGATCGTCTGGAGGAACTCGAGACCCTTCACGCATAGAGGTGGCATTGGCAACCATCCGCACATTCGGAAAGGGCGGAATACTCAGAGCGCCGACACATAGGTAGATTGTCCCCGTCGGCGGCACCAGCGCAGCGGGCGCGGCCTCGGCTCGGAATGATAGCGCCGAGAGTGCGATCAGATTCCACCGCGAGGAGCCTTTTCACGATTCGATTCGCTTCTCGACCTTTGGTGAAAAACCCGCTCGCCACTCGCGCCAAGGCTGTTCTTGAATTGTTATTGTGTCGGAATACTTTTACCTTTAGTAACTACGCGCAACGACGAATGTCGCGGTCGGCATACGTACCAGCTAAAAAGACGAACGATCTTTATTATGCAGCGCGCGACGCCGAGCTCGGTACGCCGGGGGCTTCGGCGAGCTCGGCGCGGCGGCATCGCATGATCAGTTCGCTGCGCGCGATGTAGGCGGCTTCCTCAACTTCGAAGCCGTGGCGCTTCAGAATTTCGGTGAGGCTTTCGCGCGTGTAGTGCGTGATGTGCTCGTCCTTGTATCCGCCCGGCATCAACACGCCGTAGATCGGCTCGATAGTGCGCCATCCGATAGTCGCGTAATCGGGAGTGCCGATGATCAGCGTCCCGCCCGGCCTCAGCACGCGGCGCATCTCGGTGAAGAGCGAATCGTCAAACGGGATATGCTCGATCACCTGCGAGCTGATCACGCAATCGAACGAGGCATCCTTGAACGGCAGCGCGAACGCCGAGCCGCGCGTGAGCGGGATACTGTAGCGGCGCAGGAAGCGCAGCTTGGCGAAGTTGAAGTCCATCCCGACAGCGTGGTTGAGGCTCTGCACGATGATGCTGGAGCCGCATCCGGCGTCGAGGATACGCTCGGCGCCGCGCGCCCACGAGACGGTGATGTGATGCCGCCGATGATGCCAGAAGCGCTGAATCGGGATCACGCTGTAGTAGCCGCGCTCGTCGTAGTCGGCCGATTCGAGCGAGTTGCGCAGCTTCCACAGCTTGAACGCGGAGCGCACGATGGCGGTGCCGAAGCGCAGGAGTCGCGCGTGCGAGCGTCCTGCATCGCGGGGGAAATACGTGAATGGTACTTCTACGACGCTGAAGCCGTTGGCGTACGCCTTGACCAGGATCTCCTCAACGACTTCGAAATTATCGCTTTTGAGGACCAGACCTTCGATAGCTGCGCGGCGGTACAACCGGTAGCCACTCGACATATCGCGCACTGGAATCGACAAGAGCCGATGCAAAAATTGATTGAGCGCGGCGCTGGTGAATCTGCGGATGAAGTTCGCGTAGGCGACACCGCCGCGCGTGTAGCGCGAGGCGATTACGATGTCGCCGCGGCCGCGCGCCGCCCACATCTTGGAGACGAAGTCGGGCTCGTGCGACATGTCGCCATCGAGGGTGAGGACGTAATCTCCGGCCGCTTCGGCAAACCCGGTTTCGATCGCACCGGCATAGCCGCGCCGCCGCTCCATCACGACGCGCGCGCCTTGCGCCACAGCCTCTTCGCGCGTGCCGTCGCTCGAGCCGCCGTCGACGACGACGATCTCGTAGCTGACTCGCTCGCGCTCAAGAATCGCCTTGAGCCGCGGGATCAGCTGGCGAAGATTGTCGCGCTCATCCTTTACGGGAAGGACTACCGATACATCCATAGCCGACTAGAATTCTTTATGTGTAATCCAGTGGAAATGGAATACATCGGGCGCCGGCGCTTGCTGTGCAGCGCCGGCAGCCGTAGCCTTTAGCCACCTGGAGGAAGGGGACGACGATGGGCGAGCGGGCAGGTTCGGGTTTCCTGGCGAAAACCACAATCATGGTGGCAATCTTCATGGCCGTGGCTGCTGGCAGCGCCGCTGCCGCGCGCCATCACACCTCACATGCCGAAAACGCGCCGCCATCGATTCCGCTTACCGATATCCACGTGCTCGGAAATCGCCCCGCGCCGTTCGCGCTCGACGCTCGCGCAGCTTATCTGATCGACGCCAAGACGGGAGACGTTCTCTACTCGTACAACGAGCACGAGAAGATCCAGCCCGCCAGCCTAGCCAAGATTATGACGTTCTATCTCGTCCTCGACGCAATGAAGAACGGCAAGGTCAGTACAGACACCAAGGTAACAATCAGCGAGCAGGCCTGGCGGCTATCAGTTGATCAAACCGTCTCGCACATGTTTCTCAACGTCGGGCAGCAGGTTTCGGTGAACGACTTGCTCTACGGCCTGATGGTTTCGTCGGGTAACGATGCCGCCGTTGCGCTCGCGGAATACGTCGGTGGATCGACCGATGCGTTCACTAACATGATGAACGATAAGGCGAAGGCGATCGGCCTGACCGATACTCATTTCGCCAATCCTGACGGATTGCCGGTCGAAGGCGAATCGACCACCGCGGCCGACATGGTGAAGCTCGGACGCTCGCTGCTGATGAATCATCCCGAGGCGACTACGTACACGTCGGCCAAGGAATACGTCTTCAATAACATTCACCAGAACAATTTCAACGCGCTGCTTTTTCACGATTCGCGGGTCAACGGAATCAAGACCGGCCACGTCGCCGAAGCCGGCTATCACCTGGTCGCGTCAGCCTCGTCGAACGGCACCAACCTTATCTCTGCCGTGCTCGGCACACCGAGCGAGGAGAAGCGCCGCGACGAAACCGAGAAGCTGCTGGACTGGGCGTTTCGGACCTTCGTCAGCTATCAGCCGGATCTCAAGAAAGTCCCTGCAACGATGCCGGTGACAGGTGGCGTCGAGGATGTCGTAAAGATCGGTCCTGCCGGCATCCCGGCGGTGACGCTCGCGCGCGGCGAGGATCAGCGCGTCAGCGTGAGTTGGGCGCCGGCTGAGCGCTACGTCAACGCGCCGTTCCCGAAAGGCACGCAGGTCGGTGAGGTTGAGGTGACGCTTGATGGCAAGCCGCTCGCCGCAATTCCGATCGTCACGCAGGCGGCCGTCGATCGCGGCGGGATTTTCAAGCGCCTCAAGGATCGCGTCGAGCGCGCGCTCTGAAGATTGCTAGCGTAGCTCGCCGAGCATCCGCGATGCTTCCACCAAATCGACGGTGTCGAAGCCTTCGCTGAATCGCGCATAGAGCGGCGCGACCAGCTCGCGTGCCTCGACGCGCTTGCCTGATGCAATCATCAAACGCGCCAGGCTGAGCGCCGCGCGCAGCTCGAAGGACAACGCCTCCTGGCGCTGCGCCACCTCGATCGCGTGGCGCAGGGATTTCGCTGCCGCGTCTGCGCTATCGGATCTCAGCGACAGCAACTCTCCTTGCAGTCGAAAAATTTCGGCCTCGTTGAGACGATGATTGTACTTTTCGCAACGCTCGATCGCCTCGTCGATAACCGCAAGGCCCTCGTCCGGCCGCTTCATGGCAAGGTAGATCTCCGCCAGCATCACGTTGGAGTACGAGTAAACCAATTCTCCGCCGCTCGCCGCCAGGTCCTTGCGCCCCTGCTCCAGAACCTTCAGGGCGCGTTCGAAATCTCCCTCGTCGGCAATAATGCGGCCCATGATCGTCGTTCCGGTAGCGAGCCAGTAGGGAAATTCCTTTTCGCGCGCAAGTTCAATCAGCGCGTTGCAGGTTGCCGCCATCGCCGGATTCGTATCGCGCCGCAGATGCCATAGCGAGAGCGAATAGAGCAGCGTGAAAGCGATGCTGAAGGGACGGCCGAAGTCGCGGGCCAGCTTCGACGCCTCTTCCATTCGCGCCAGCCCCTGATCCGGATAGCCGAGCACGAACAGGCTCCACGAGATATTGCATCGCGACGGAATGACCGAGGTTTGCGGGCTTGGCAGGTATTGCGCAAGGTCCGTATCGTAGATCGCGATCGCCTTGTCGAGATGATCGCGCGCCGCGCGGAATTCGCCGAGCCAGGTCAGCGTCGAGCCAAGCGCGGCGTGCGCGCCCGCCCGCGCCACCTTCTTGTCCGCATGTTCCGACAGCGACAGCAGCTTGTTGCCCATGTCGCGCGCCTCGCCCAGACGTCCGCTGGAAAAGTAGAAGCTCCATAGCGAGAACATCACGGGGAAGATTTCGGGCACCTCGCCCAGGTGGCGGCAGATCAGTTCGGCGCGGCGGAGAATTACCGGCAACTCGGCCGAGGAAAAGCCCTGCGTCGACACCAGCATCGGTCCGAGCTGCACCAGCAGCTCGAGCTCGCGCTTATCGCGCTCGTGCGATTGCGCGAGCGTGCCCACCAGGCGCAAGCCGTCGCGCGTGTAGCGGATCGCGTCGTCATACGCGGAGAGCATGAAGGCCTGCTTGCCCGCGCTTTGGCAGTACTGAATCGCCTTGATCGGATTGCTGCTGTGGCTGTAATGATGCGCCAGTTCGCCGAGATGGTCCTCGAGCTTGGCGCTGAAGATGTTCTCGATTGCATCGGCAGCGCGCTCATGGATTTGCCGGCGCCGCTCGACCAGCACCGATTGATACGCGACGTCCTGGGTCAGCGCGTGCTTGAACGTGTACTCGCTCTCGGGGAACGACGGCTGCTCATAAATGAACTCGCCGAGTTGCAGATTCTGCAATAATGGAACGAGCGTTTCGTCGGAAGCGCCGGTGACGCTGCGAATCAGGCCGAGCGGAAATTCCTTGCCGATGACAGAAAGTGTTTGCAGCAAATCCTTTTCGGCCGCACCAAGACGATCGATGCGCGAGGCGAGGATTCCCTGCACCGTCGCCGGCACCTGGATCGTCGCCGCCTCGCGCCGCAACGTCACGCCGCCGCTATCGCCGTGTTCGAGTATTCCTTCGTCAAACAGCACCCGCACCATCTCTTCCATGAAGAAGGGATTGCCCTCGGTGCGGCTGATGATCATGCGCTTTAGCGGATCGAGCTCGCGCGCTTCGCCGAGCAGCGCGGCGAGCATCTCGCTCGCCATCTCGGGCCCGAGCGGGTCGAGCCGCAACTGCGTATAGCAAGTCTTGTTGCCCCACTGATGGCGATACTCCGGGCGGTAATTCACCATCATCAGGATTCGCGTGGGACCGACACTATCGGCCATCGCGTCAAGCAATCCCTGCGTTTCGGAATCAATCCAGTGGAGGTCCTCGACGATCAGGATCAGCGGCTGATTGAGGCTCTCGCGCAGGATGATGCTTTTGACCGCATCGCGCGTGCGCCGGCGCTGAACCGCGGGATCGATTCCTTCAAGCATTGCTCCCGCATCGACTCCGAGCAGGGAAAACAAGTATGGGAGCGTGTCCTCAAGCGCACGGTCGAGAGCGAGCACCTTGCCGGTGATCTTCTCGCGGCGCGTGCGCTCGTCATCGGAGTTCGCGATACGAAAATACTCGCGCAGCATCTCGACGATCGGCAGGTAAGCCGAAGCGCGCCCGTGCGACACCGAAAAAGTTTCGAGCACGGCGCAGTCCACACCCGCGGTCAGCTTGAATTCATGAAAGAGCCGCGACTTGCCGACTCCCGCTTCTGCGACTGCGGCAACGATCTGGCCGTGCCCGGCACAGGATAGATCGAGCGCGCGCCTGAGCTGCTTCATCTCGGCATCGCGGCCCACGAACTTCGACAGCCCGCGTTCAGCCGAGATCTGAAGGCGGGTCCGCAACGGCCCGAGGCCAGTCACCTCGTAGATATTGACCGGCTCGCTGACACCTTTGACGCGGGCGGGACCGAGCGCGCGAAATTCGAAGTATCCCGCGCAGAGCTTCTGCGTTTGCTCGGCAACGACAATCGATCCAGTCGGCGCCAGCGTCTGCATCCGCGAGGCGAGGCTCGTCGAATGCCCGATCGGGGTGTACTCGACGTGCTCATCACCGGTCCGAATCGTCCGTACTACTACCTCGCCGGTATTCACTCCCACGCGAGTCTCGATCGGCGGATGCCCCTTCTCGCGCAGACGCGCCGAATACTTGCGCATCTCGATTTGCAGCCGCAGGGCGGCATAGAGAGCGCGGGCGGCGTGATCTTCGTGCGCGACCGGTGCGCCGAACAGCGCGAAGATCCCGTCGCCCGTCGACTGCACGATATATCCGTCGTAGCGATGAACCGCATCGATCATCAGGTTGAGAGCAGGATCGACAATCTCGCGCGCTTCCTCCGGATCGAGCTCCTCCATCAGGTCCATCGAACCTTTGATATCGGCGAACAGCGCCGTAACAGTTTTGCGCTCGCCATCAGGCGCGCTCGCCGCGGAAGCTTCGGCAGTGATCCTCACGGCAGGCCCGGATTTCGCGGACTGAGTATTCGGCGCCTGCGACGCGGCCGCGCCGAGCGGAGTCGCGCACTGGCCGCAGAACTTGAAGTTGGGAGGATTGTCGAATCCGCACTGCGCGCATCGATTCTGAAGCGGCGCGGCGCAGTTGCCGCAGAACTTCATGCCAGCAGGATTGTCGGTATCGCAACTCGAGCAGCGCATCGCCATGAATCTATCGCGCCCGCGTCATGCAGCCAACGATTGATCGTCGCTGCCAACAGTAGAGGAACCGGCAATGCTCGCGAGCCGTCGCTGAAAAACAAATATAGTGGGGCGGGCGTCCCTGCCCGCCATTAAGACGGCGCGCCGCGCGCCCTCCATGTTTGTAAAAAAGGTGGCGCGGAGACGACTCGGGGCAATCTAACGGCGGGCAGGGACACCCACCCCACTATATTTTCGGGCAAGGACGAAGACCGGCTCCAGCTACCAGCGCAGCCCAACAGCCTCGGTGATGAACTTCACGTATGGCGATGCGGACTTGCACAGCTCGGTGTACAGCTCCAGGAAGCGCGGCGAGCATACTTCGGCGCGCGTGAACTGCGCCCCGCCGATGAAGTCTTTGCGCTTGATGTCTTCGATCAGCGGATGCTCCGGGTCGAAGCCCCTGGGTGGGCGCGTCAGCGAATCGCCCTCGATATTGAAGCGCTTGAGAAACTTCTTGTCACCGACCGCGCGCTTCCAAATCGCGGGCCGCGCGACGATCGAGCGCCGCATCTTTTCGAGCGTGTCGGGCGTCGGATGGAACAGTCCCACGCCCGCAAACGCCTCGGCCGGCGAGAGCGACAGATAGAACGCTGGTGTCGCGCCGAAGTCCGCGTCGCGATGATGGAACGCCGCGGCCGCATTGGTGCGATACGGAGTCTTGTCGCGCGAGAACCTGAGATTGCGGTAGATGCGCATCATCGAGCCGCCGGTCGGCCGCGGATCGGCGTCGAAGTGCTTGCCGATCGCGCGCAGACGCGGCGCGAAGTCGGCGATGAAGCGGAGCATCGGCGTACGCACCTCGTCCTCGTAACGCGACTTGTTGTGCTGGAACCATTCGCGATTGTTGTTGCGGCTGAGCTCCTCGAAGAACTCGAAGAACGCCGGTGAGAAGTAGCGCGATGCGGCCATCGGAGCTCCTCAGCCGCGGCGCAGTCCGCGTCCAGGCCGCGCACCCGTATGCTGTCCATCGGCGACGACGGCGGTGCCGTTGACAAACACGTAGTTAACACCGGCCGGATATTCGCGCGGCGAGTCGTAAGTTCCCTTGTCGGCGATTTTCTCCGGATCGAACAATACGAGGTCAGCGAAGTATCCCGGCCGAATATAGCCGCGATCTTCGAGGCGGAACTTGGTCGCCGCCATCCCGGTCATGCGATGAATCGCCTCGGCCAGTGTCAGCACTTTTTCGTCGCGTGTGTAGCGGCCAAGCACGCGCGCGAAGGTGCCGTAGAGCCGCGGATGCGGCCGGCTGCCGGTCGCGATTCCGTCGCTGCCGATCATCGTCGCCGGATGCCGCATCACCGTGCGCACGTCGTCCTCGTGCATCGTATCGACGACCACGACGGCGCCGGCGCCCTCCTCTTTCACGATTCGCTCGGCAGCCCCAGCCGCGCTCAGGCCCCATTCACTGCAGTAGTCGCAAAGCCGGCGGCCTTCGCGCTCCGGATGCTTCGGCATCGAGGCAAAGAGCACGCCCTCGGCAGGCACGAGGCCGATTCCGCCGCGGCCCGCGCCGAAGGCGTCGTTCTGCAGTACGGCGGCTAGCGAGGTGCTTCCGGAGCAATATGGATACTGATCGGAATTAACATCGATGCCGCGGCCACGCGCCTCATCGACGAGCGCGAGCGACTCGCGCACCTTGCCCCAGTTCTCCTTGCCCGAGGCCTTGTGATGCGAAATCTGCACCGGCACTCCCGCTTGTTCTCCGATAGTTATTGTCTCGCGGACCGAATCGAGCAGGCCGGCGGCCTCGTCGCGCATGTGGCTCGCGTAGAGGCCGCCACGAACCGCGATCTCCTGCGCGAGCGCAACTATTTCTTCGGTCTTCGCGTAGCGGCCGGGCTCGTAGATGAGTCCCGTGGATAGACCGACCGCGCCCGCGTCGAGCGCGGCGCCGAGCCAATGGCGCATCGCATCGAGCTCATGCGGATGAGGCGCGCGCGTCTCGTCTTCCATCGCGGCCAGGCGCAGCGTGCCGTGCCCGACGAGGACCGCGACGTTGAGACTCGGCGGCACGCGATCGATCGTCGCCAGGTAGCCCTCGTAGTCGTCCCAGTCCGGAATCGATGCTCCCGCGTGCCAGGAACGGAACATCGAGCGCGCAACGGCTCCAGGAGCGGCCGCCATTCCACAGTTGCCGACGACGTCGGTCGTCACACCCTGCATCACCTTGAAGTCCATCTCGGGCGTCGCGAAAACCGCAAAGTCATCGTGACTGTGAACGTCGATAAAACCGGGCGCCAGTGCGAGGCCGCGGCCGTCGATCTCGCGCGCGCCTTGGCGGGCGATCGTGCCGACCTCGACGATACGCGCGCCGCTGATGCCGACGTCGCCGGTAAGCGGGGCGTTGCCCGCGCCATCGAAAATCGTCGCGCCGCGAATCACCAGGTCAAGCCGCTCGTCACTCATCATTTCCCCGCCCTGAGACTATCTTTCGATGCGCAGCCGGAACACGCCGTCTGCCGCCGACGAATCGATCACGGCATAGCCCTCGGCCTCGGCGGCGCGCGGAATATCGCGCGCGCCGCGCGGATCGTCAAGCACGAGATCGAGCGTCTGCCCGCGGCTCATTTTTTCAAGGCGCACTTTCGCATACGCCCAGTTGAGCGGGCACTTGACGCCTCTCAAATCGAGATGAACGACGGCTTGGTCGGGCTGCACTGTCACTAGTTGTAGCAATGAGCCGGGCCGTGTTTCGAGCGCTATGGCGTGCGGCTCTGGCCCTTGGCCTCGGCCCATCCCTGCTTGAGCGGCACGACGTGATGGAAAAAAATCTTGCGCTCGACGAAGCGCCACTCGCCGCCGACGCGCCGATACTTGTCCTCGTAGTAGCCCGCCGCCGTGACGCTCTCGCCGTTGCGAGTGAAGCGCGCCTCGATGCCGCAGGTACCGTGCGCGATGTCGCCGTCAACGTGGATGATGTGATTCTGGATGAACGGAATCGCCTGCTCGGGCTCACGTACGGACGAACGATAGAACTTGAGCAGCGCATCCATCCCGCGCACGGGACCGTTCGCCGCGCCAGTTACATCGAGCACGCCGTCGTCGGTAAATAGACGCGCGACAGCCTCGCCCTCGCCATGCGATACGTGCCAGCAATATTTCGCGGTCAGCTCTTTGATCGCATCGCGATCCTCGAGCTCCTGGATTCGCTGTTCGAGCGACTTGGCCATCGTGGTTCCCTCCAAGGATTGCGGTTATTGCGCGGTGAAGCCGCCATCGACGACGAAGGTCGCGCCGGTCACGAACGACGATTCGTCCGAGGCGAGATAGAGCGCGCAGTATGCGATGTCGTAAGGCGTGCCGAGCCGCTGGATCGGCGATTTCAGGATCATGCCGCCCTGGGGCCGGATCGGATCGACGACGGGTGCGATCATCGGCGTGTCGATCGCGCCCGGACAGATACAGTTGACGCGTATTTTCTTCGGCCCGAACTCGACGGCGAGCGCGCGCGACAGCGCGACCATCCCGCCCTTCGCCGCGGTGTATGCGTGGGCAGCGCCGCCGCCGATCATTGCCGCGATCGACGCGGTATTGATGATCGAGCCGCCACCCGTGCGAATCATCTCGGGAATGCCGTACTTGGTGGTGAGAAACATGCTGCGCAGGTTGATTGCGACGACGCGATCCCAGTCCTCCTCGGGGGTGTTGAGCACGTCGGCCATCGAGAGCGGCGACGAAAATCCCACGCCCGCGTTGTTGTAGAGCACGTCGATCCGCCCGTACTTCGCGACGGCGGCCTTGATCAGGTTCTGCACGTCGCTCGAGCTCGACACATCGGCCTGCACGAAGATCGCATCGCCATCGGCGGCGCGGACTTGTGCCACGGTCTTCTCGCCGAGTTCCGGCTTCCAGTCCGACACGACGACTTTCGCGCCTTCTTTCGCGAACAGCAGCGCGGCGGCGTTGCCCTGGCCGCTGCCCGCGCCCGTGATGATTGCGACCTTGTCGGCAAGTCTCATGAATTAACCTTTCGTGGCACAGCGGTGACTGCTCGTCAGTCGCCGAAGATTTCGCCGGCGCGCTTGAGGACCTTGCGCATCGTGTCGGGCGATTGCGCGCCGCGCAGCGCATACTCGCCGATGAAGAAAGTTGGCACGCCATCGACGCCACGCTGATTCGCCGCCAGCGCGTTGTTCTTCAGCTTCATCTGGTACTTGGGCGATTTGATCGCCTCAACGGCCGCAGCCTCGTCGAGGCCGGCCTCCTTGGCGAGCGCGAGCACCGCGGCGGGATCGCCGATGTTGACGTTATCCAGGAAGTAGGCGCGATAGACGCGCTCATCGAACTCCATCGACTTGCCCGCATCGCGCGCATACTCGGCGACCATCAGCGCACTGTGCGAGTTCGTCATCAACGACGGCGGCTTCATCTCAAGGCCCACCGAAGTCGCCATCTCGGTGATTCGCTGCCACGTGGCTTTGCGCGAATCGGCGTTGCCGCCCGGCATCGCGCGCTCGGGCCCGATACCCTCCGCAGGCCAGTCCGGATGAATCTGAAAGCCGCGCCATTCGAGCTCGAAATCGAACTCGGGCTTGAGTTGGCGCATCACCTCAAAGCCGATGTAGCAGAAGGGGCAAATAAAATCCGAAAACATCGCAATCTTGAGCGCCATGGCAAGGCCTCCTGTCGCGACTATAAGAGACCACAGCGCCGCCCGTCAAAAGCGCGCGAAGTCTCAGCGCTGGCAGACGACGCCGAGCATCGCGGCAACGGTATGCGCCATCGACAACGTGATCGTTGAACAGCGCCAGTGCCATCACGGCGCGCTCATGTTCAGGCAGATAGTCGATACGGGTCGCCGGCTCGCCGTTCATCAACTCGTCGATGTTCCTCGCAATCCGATCAACGAAGCGTCCTCGACCAGGCGTTTCATCGAGTCGATTGTAGAGCACGACCAGGGCACGATCGCGCGCGGGATCAAATTCGACGACCGAGGAATAACCCAGCGCTCCGCCCATGTGAAAGTATACCTTCCGCTTCGTATCGAAGTTCCACGCTACTCCGATCTTTCCGCCCGGCCACGTGTCGGCGCGGAGCTGATGCTCGAGTTTCAGGGCGGCCGGCAGAGTTCGCGCTGGCGTCCCGGGCTTTGCCGATCGGCCGATTCGATCGGGATGCAGATTGGCCGCCAAGTAGGTCAGAAGGTCGGAGGCAGTCGACTTGATACCGGCTGCGCCAGCGAACATGTCGTAGTCGTATGCGCCGGGTTGAAAACGGTCGAACGCGGAATTGTAACCCGGCAGCATTCGGCTTTTCTGCGTCTGAGAAAGCTGAACGCCGGTATCATCCAGATGGAGCGGCGCGGTGACCTCAGCCCGCAGCAGATCGGCGTACGAAGTGCCGGCACGCTGCGCCAGTGCATAGCCAAGGAGACTAAAACCGAAATTGCTGTACTCGAACTTTGGCTCAACCGGCTCAGATATTCCGTGTTTGGCGAAATATTCTCGCAATTTCCGCTTGTCATATAGCCCCAGCACGTCAACGTCTTCACCTGCTTTCAGGTTGTCTTCGAATCGGGGAAGCCCGGATCGATGCGTGGCCAGATCGAGCAGTGTTATCTCGGGACCCTGCGGTTTGGTGGCGGTTCCCGGCGGCAGCAGCTCACGCAGCGGCTCTTCAAGTGTGACTTTTTTCTGCTCCACCATTTGAGCCAATGCCAGTCCAGTGAAAGTCTTGGTCACCGAAGCGATTTCGAACATCGAATCTGGTTTGGCGGCGCCATAGCTGAGGATTCGGCGCTGCCCGTGGTCGAGAACACCGATCGCAACGCCCCCGTCGGTCGCCTTGCTCAGCAGGCCATCTGCGACAGCGGACGAGAGTTCTTTGTTTAGAACAACGCCCAGTTGGCTCAAGCTGATGGGTGGCTTGGCCGGAATCTTCCGATCGTCTGCCACCTGCGCCGCTCCGCTTTTGACGCGGAGGAAGTCAAGCTTGAGGGGCGACCATTGACTCCACGCGCCCTTTATCGCCTCTCCGTCAGCAGAGACGGTACCGTCGTATTTCGCGTGAATCGCCGGAAGTTGAAACGAGAAATTGGAGCCGCCGAGTTTGGTATTGGAGCAGGGGAACGGCTTTCCATCCTGGTCGAGCGAATAAAACCATGCTTGAAGCTGGTCGGAATTTGTCTGGATGTGTAGCGCTATCCGCAGCGTCCTAAAGCGCGGGTTCGGCAATACTCCAATCCAGTCGCCATCGATCGCTGAAGGTTTGGACGGCACGTCAGGAGCGCGGTAGGTAAGCGTCGTCCGCCAGGTATTACCGTTGTCCAGCCATTTTCCGCTGATCTTCTTCGCGCTGGCATCGAGGCTCCCATCAAATTTGAACCTATTCGTATCAAAGCTGAAACTCAGGTTAGTGCCGTCGAGACGCGAGGAAATTGCTGGCACGTTCCACGCATTTGAGTTCGGCATGTCCATCAGGACGGACAACTGCCCCGAGGCTCCCGACGATATGTAAATCGTCAGCGGCGTTTTGTCTTGCCCAACTTCTATGTTTCCATCCCAGATGCCGTCGATCTTCGGTGGCGTCCCTGCGCGGAGCTCCGCGGGCACGAGCAACGTCGCGATGGCGACCAACGCAAACACCATGCGGTTCCGAATGCCGACTTTCAGTGACGCCAGTCTCGACTCCATTTGGACCGCCCCTTACCGATCAGGATCAGTCGTGTAATCTAGCAGTTATGCGCTCGGATGTGGATGCAGGATTCGCCCTCGTCCAAATCGCCGCCGAGCCGCCGATTTTCGCAGGCTTGCCGCTGTGTTAGTTACCTGATGAAGGCGCGCTACGCGCTCCTTTCGAGGTGAAGCGATGATTCTCGACAGTCTCAAGCTCGACGGCAAGGTCGCGCTGATAACGGGTGCGGGACGCGGACTTGGGCGCGCGATGTCGGTGAAGTTCGCCGAGGCGGGGGCCGATATCGTCGCCGCGTCGCGGACTCCGGAGCCGCTCGAGCAGACGGCGCGCGAGGTCGAGCAGACCGGCCGTAAGTGCCTGGTCGTCCCGGCCGACGTGACCAATTCACAACAGGTCAACGCCGCAGCCGCGGCCGCGATCAAGGAATTCGGGCGGATCGATATCTTGATCAACAATGCCGGCGGCGGCGACGAATCGGCCGCGAAGCCGATCGAGCAGATCACCGACGACGAATGGCGCCGCGGCATCGACACCAATCTGACGAGCCAGTTTTATGCCTGCCGCGCCGTGCTGCCGCAGATGGTCAAGCAGAAGCGCGGCAAGATCATCAACCTGTCGTCGGGATATGGACTTCGAGGCGGCAAACATAACTATATGTATGCGTGCTCGAAGGGCGGCGTGATCCAGTTCACACGCTCGCTCGCTCTGACCTACGCGCAGTACAACATCCAGGCCAATTGCATCGTGCCGGGAGTCTTCCCGCACGCGGGCGCAAATCAGCAGTTGATGGACTTCTTCAAGGGCGGCAAGTTCATCCCTGTCGGCCGCCTCGGCGAAGATGACGAGCTTGGGCCGCTGGCGATTTTCCTTGCCTCGGACGCGTCGAATCACATCACCGGCGAGTTCATCGCGATCGACGGCGGCGGCCTCGCGGGCGGCATCTCACCGACCGGCGTTCTACCTCACGCCAACTGAACCTGCGGATAAACCATGGCATCAAGCAACGTACTCGACGCGTTTTCCCTTGAAGGCAAGGCCGCGCTCGTGATTGGCGCCGAACAGGCCGTCGGCGCGGCCGCCGCCGTCACGCTCGCGGAGGCCGGCGCGAAAGTGCTGGTCGCATCGCAGGACCCCGGGACGGACAAGGCGCTCAAGGAAGTCGCCAAGGCGGTGCAGGCCGCCAACGGCAACAAGACCACGATTCGCACGCAGAACGCAGCGATTCGCGCCGACCTCAGCGCAACCGCCGATCTCGCGGTCAAGGAACTGGGCGGATTGCATATCCTCGTCAACGCGCTCGACGTTCCCGCCTTCGGTCCCGCCGAATCCGCCGACGACAGCGCCTTCGATCGCATCATGGAGAACAATCTCAAGACGGTCTGGATGTCCTGCCAGGAGGCGTCGCGCGTGATGCTCAAGCAGGGCGGCGGCGCGATCGTGAACATCACGTCGGTGATGGCCGAGCGCGGAGTGCCGGGCGCGGCGCTCTACTGCGCGGCGAAGGCGGGAGTGCTCAACCTGACGCGCGCACTGGCGCTCGAATGGGCGCGGCGCGGAATCCGCGTCAATGCGATCGAAGCCGGATGGCTCGACGATGCGGCGAGTCCCGCCAACAAGGACGACGAGTTCAGCAAGACGCTGCTGAAATATCTGCCCGACAACAAGCTGATCAAACCGCAAGAGCTCGGCGGCGCACTGCTTTATCTCGTCTCGTCGGCGGCGGGATTCGTAACCGGCGAGTCGATCGCGGTCGATGGGGGATTACGCGCGCGCGTCTAGCGCTCGGCTATCGTAAACAAGTAGTCACCGCCGTCCCATATATAGCGGCGTATGACATCCTTGATGCGCCCGCTCTGAATGTCGGCGGCAAGACGCTCGACCCCGCGGTTGATCTCATCCTGATCGTAAGACGCAGCGAAGCAGGAAATTCCCGCCCGCACTCGGGGATCGAGATAAAGCTCGGGCCTTTTCTTACCGCAATAAAGAAACCAGTCTTTCAAATCGTCGGTAACTTCGTATTTCTCAGTCGTCACGATTTTGAGTCCTGCCGCGCCAAGCGCGCCGCCCAGCTCATACCTCGCGAGCGGCTCGGCGGCCTGTTCCATCGTGCGCGGGAAATACTCGATCAACCAGTAGTGATGGAGTTGCTCGGCGGTGCCGTTCAGCACCACGAAGCGCGATCCCGGTTTGAGCACGCGGCGAATGTCACGGAACGCGGCGATCGGATCGCGGATGTGATGGTGCACGAATGTCATCGTGGCGCCGGCGAAAGTCTCACTGCGAAACGGAATTGCCTGCGCATCGGCGCGGTGCCAAAAGACCTCGCGCGATTTTTCAACGGCGCTCGCGAGCATAATCGGCGAAAGCTCGATGGCATAGATCGCAAGCCCCGCGCGGCGCATCGCGATCGTGTAGTTGCCCGTGCCCGAGCCGACGTCGAGATACCGCGCACCCGGTTTCGGCCCGAGATGATGCAGGATTCGCGACAGCAGATAAGGATCGGCCTGCCGCGTCGTGTCGTACCCAACTCCGATCTTGTCGTAGAGCGCCATCGTCTGACCTATAACGCGACCAACCAAACGATGCGACGACTGTTGCGATCGGAGACATTTCCTGAACGAGCGTTCGCTTGCGCGCGTGTGTTGCGCGTGGTTTCGTCATTGGCGCGGCGAGCGGTTCTCCGCCTCCGACATTTTTGATTCGGGTTTTGATTTCATGAGCACGCGTGCAACTTCGGCTGCCGAAGAGATTATCGAGTACAACAATTTCGCCTCGGCGATTACCGGCGAAGGCGATTGGATGATTGGCGGATTTCCCACGCCGGACGGCGGATTCTGGCATTACAAGGAACCCGACGCGGTCGTGATCGTGCAGGACGGTTATCTGCGCGTCTCCGCCGTGCCCTACAGCCGCTCGCATAGCACGATCCAGTTTCTCGACAATGCCAAGCACATGTACTTCAGCACGCGCACCTTCGCTTGCCCGCCCGGCGGCACGATTTCGTTCGCGCTCGATCTCGCCGCGACGATCGTGAACAGCAAGCCGGGCGATCTTTATGACGGTTTCGTATCGTTCAACGTCCTCGATTTCTCGACCGGCGCGGCGCTCGATTTCTTTGTCGGCAACGACGTGTTCGCGACGGTTTATGGCAAGCTGCCGTTTCCCGGGGTGCCGGTCGTCGAGCCCGCTCACGGCCCGCGCAACTTCTGCCTCTTCGAGGAAACCCGCGGCACCACCACGCCGGGCAAGCTCCATCACTTCGAGATCGTTTACGATTCCGCGGCCGACAAGATCACCTTCATCGCCGATGGCGACGAGGTGCGCGCCTACTCGAACGTCCCGTTCAAGCTCGGTCCGAGCACACTCGCACTCGGCCTCATGAGCGAAAAGGATATCGCGCCCGGAACCGGCAGTGTCTCATGCCACGGCCAGGGTGCGGTCGGCAAATGGGGCAATATCAAGATCAAGCTGACGCCCCTGAAGTAACTGACTGTTACTTCGCAATCGGAAACGCGAGCGACAGGCCGCCATCGACCATGATCGTCTGCGCGGTCAGGTAGCTTGTCGCGGGAAGGCAGATCAGCGCTGCCATCGCGGCGATCTCTTCCAGCTTCGGCAGGCGCTTCAGGGCGCAGCGCTCGCGCGAGCGGCGGCTGAATTCCTCGTAGGTGTCGCCAAGCGCCTCGGCGTACATCCGCGCCGAGTCGGTATCGATGTACCCAACGTTGATGCCGTTGACCGTTATTCCGCGCGGCCCCAGCTCAAAGGCGAAGTCGCGCACCATGGCTTCCAGGGCCGCCTTGGCGGCCGCGAGCGCACCGTGCAGCGGCAGGTTCCGGATTGAATCGATGCCCGAGATCATCAGGATGCGGCCGCCGTCGCCCATCACCTTGTTGGCCTCCTGGATCATCGCGACGAAGCCGTTGACGCTGAGCGCGAAGGTGCGGGCGAGGTTGTGCGGCTTCATCTGGAGCAACGGCTTGAATGCGGTCGCGGCTGCGTTCGCGATCAGAATGTCGAGGCGGCCGCCGAGCTGGCGCGCGGCGTCGATGACCATCTGGCGGGTCGCGGCGTCATCTTCGAGGTCGGCTTTGACGAGAAACGATTTCGGCGCGATCGCGCGAATCTCGCCGAGCGTGCGCTCGGCGCTCGCTTCGTCGCGGCGATAGTTGAGCGCGAGTGTGGCGCCGAGCTTGGCGAGCTCGAACGCGATCGCGCGCCCAAGTCCACGCGTGCCTCCCGTGACAAGCGCAGTTTTGTTCTTCAGATCCAGCATGCGCGCGAGTTTACCAGCAATTCTGTGGGGCGATCATCTCGCGGACAATTCGCCATAGAGCAGGCGGCGCAAATCTTCGCGAATCGGCGAGCCGTCGCCGCTCAGATTGCGGGGATTGAAATCCGGATGCTCGATCACGATCAGCAGCTCGCCGTCCGCCGCATCGGCCGGAGTCGCGAACGCGACGCGGCCATCCTCGAGCGTGACGGCGCTCGCCAGCAGCGCATCCCCGCGGCGCAGTTCGACAAGCGCGCCGCTGACTGGAGGATGCTCGCCGTCCGGCAGATGGTCATTGTCGCGAACAATCACGCGAAGGCTGCGAAGATCGCGCGCGCGCTCGATTTCGACGTTGAGATCGCGAAGATAAATGATTGGCTCGGCGAAGATACCTTTGATTCCGACGCTGGCCGGCTCGGCCGCAGGATTCGCCTTGAGGTCGATGCGCTGCGCCGCCATCCCGTGATCGGAAGTGACGACGAACAGCGTGCTGTCGAGGATGCCGCGCCCCTTCAGCATCGCGAGCAACTGCCCGATGCGCCGATCGGTGCGGTAGAGCGCTTCGCGCAGACCCTCGTGATGCGGGCCGTAGTCGTGGCCGGCGCCATCGGTCAGCACGAACTCGTGCGCGACGAATACCGGCGGCACTTGGCAATGCTCGAAGAGCGCGATCGCCTGCGCCATCCCGCGCACGTCAACGATCTCCTCGCGATGCATCGCGGGGATGCCGTCAGCCATCCAGCGCGGGCTCACGTCGTCCGCCATCTCCGCCGTGAGCGCCTTGAGGCGCGCCTTGTCGCCCACGATTCGCCGCTCGAAGACCGCGTGGTCGGCGCCGCGTCCCTGCGGCTCATGAATCGAAGCGGTGATCGCGCTCGCACCCTTGACGCGCTTGAACGCCTCGTAGAGCGTTTCGACTTCGTGATTCAGGAAGCGCTCGGTCTCGAAGATGTTGCCCTGAATCGGCACGGTCTCGCGATGCTCGCGCAGGTGGAACGTCGGGTTGACGACATCGTGATGCCCGCACCAGGTGCCAGTCAGGATCGTCGAATGGCTCGGCCACGTGATGCTGGGGAAGTTGACGATCGAGCCGTGCGAGAGCATCGCGCCCTGCGCGACGAGGCGCGCGAGATTCGGGATCGCATCGGCGTTGCTCTCGAGCTGATAGACGAGCTCCGAATGCGAAAGCCCATCGAGCAGGATCATGTAAACGCGCTCGGCCCTCGGGACCGATGAATCGATGACCTCGTCAAGGACGCTTCCGTCCTGGCGCTCGAGGTAAACGTCGGCGCGTTGGCCGGCGGCATCGATTCCACGAATCGTTGGGAAGTCCAATAGCGCCGCAATCGTCGGCGCAACGTCGACATGGCGCGCCGCGAGCTTGAACTTACCCGCGCGCACTCCAGGTCCGCTGAATATAAGCGGCGCGCGCGACTGAACGACATCGAGTGCGCCATGCTGGCCCGGCTGGATACCGTAGGCGTAGGCCTTGGGACTGACGATCAGGTCGGGACCGCGCGGACTGTCGAAGACCTGCGCGATTCGCTCGTAGGCGTGCGGATGGGTGAGCGTATGCGGCTCGAAGAACGCGCGATTTGAATCCTCGGTCGGGTTGCCGCTTGCGCGAGCTGCGTCGAGCTCCTCTTCGATCGTCGAGACGGCGAAGGGGTCTTGATTCACGACCGGGTTGTCACCGATCTGTTCGATGATCTCGAACTCGATCGCGCCTGTCGCACCGATCAATCGCCTGAACCTGATCATCCCGCGTTGCGACCAGATTTCATAAGCGCCGTCGCGCCAGGTGGCAACGAGATCGACCTCGTCACCCGCGCGCGTGGTCTTGAGCAGCGCCGCGATCGCGCGGTCGCCCGATTCGTACTGATTTGGATCGAGGCCCTGACCGCCGCGGCGTTCGGGTCCGTGTTCACGATTCATCAAGCCTGCTCCGGCATTTCGATTCTTACGAGCGCTGATACGCGAAAGCATCGCCAATCGCGCAACTGCCCTGTTTACAGGGCGTTCACATCGACATCGTTTGCGCACGCGCGCGAATGCTGGCAATAGTGTGACGCCAATCTTTCAAAAGGCAACTGGTAATATGGCGAATCTCGACGACAGCAGCTTTGAATCACGCATCGGCAAAGGCACCAAGGCGTCCGGAAAACTTACGTTTCGCGGACCCGTGAAAATTGAAGGCGAAGCGGACGGCGAAATCACGGGCGACGAGGTCGTGATCGCAAACGGCGCGGTGGTGAGCGCGCGAATCGCGGCGACTCGCGTCACGATCGCGGGTGCATTCAGCGGCGAGGTCAATGCGCGTGAGCGCGTCGAGCTGATGCCGACGGCGCGCGCGCAATGCACGATCAGCACGCCCAGCCTGGTGCTTAACGAGGGCGCGCAGTTCGACGGCGATTGCAAGATGCCGCGCAAGGCGGCCTGACGCGCTCAACGAATCAGGCGGGCTTCGAGCCCCCGATTGTCGCGCCGCAGCAGCAGGCGGCCCTCGGCATCGATTTCGATTTCCTCGGAGTCACCCATCCGTGGTTCATAAATCCATTTTGACGCGCCGTCGCCGGCGCTTCGGCACGATTGCTTATAGGTCGATGCGACCAGGGTACTCGAATCGATCGCGGCGACGCGCCCGGTCCATCGCGTCTGCCCGCGCGCGCGGATGTGTGCGATCGTGAGCGCGCGGAAGATCTGCAGCTCCGCATCGACCTCGCGATAGCGCCCGAGCTTGGTCGTAACGACGTTGCGGCCGGCGAGCGCACTCACGTTGCCACTGAGAAAATCCTCGACGCCCTCGTAGCTCGCGTTGCGCACGAACGGTCCGCGGCTGTAGCGTAGCGCGATGCGCGAGACGACGCCGTTGGAATCGAGCTCGGCTTCGACTTCGTAGCGATCCGATCCGGCAGGCGGCTTTCTCGAGCCCGTGATCTTCGCGCCGGAAAGAGTTTCCTCCTCGATTGCGATTAGCTCGCCGCCGCGCCGAATCTCGTAGCGAAAGGTCTCCGCAGGCAGGATCATTTTGCTCGCAAGCTAGCTGCTCGACGATGCTGGAACAAGTTTGCGCGTCCGGCGCCGCTCAGACATTGTTGGCTCGCGGCAGCTTTCATTCAAAGGATCACATCATGAACTGGCAGGAGCACTTCGAGTCGCGGCAGATCTCGATCGAGCAGGCGGCGCGGCTGGTCAAGGCCGGGATGCGCGTGCATTTCCCGCTCGCGGGCGGGACGATCATGCAGCGCGCCCTGGCGGCGCGCGCTCATGAGCTGCACGGCTCGGTCGATGTGCGGGTCTCGTCGCCGCTGGCCGATCCCGGATGGTTCGGCGGCGACATGAGCACCATCTTCAAACTCGAGTTCGAGCTTTTCATCGGTAATATCGGCCGCCCCGCGCACGATGCTCATCGCGGGTCTTACCTGCCGAATCTTTTTACAACGGGACTCAAAGCGCACAACGAGCGGCCGGACGAGGAGAAGCCGATCGACATCACGTTCGTCAACGTGACGCCGCCGAACGCGAAGGGCTTCGTCAGCTTCGGACCGCATCAGTGGAACAAGCGGATGTACGTGCGGGCGGCGCGGATGGCGGTGGCGGAGGTCGATAAGAATCTGACGCGCACGCATGGCGACGTCTGGATGCACGTGTCGGAGTTCGATTACTTCGTCGAGGGCACGCCGCCGGCGCTCGATGCCGCCACGCTCGACCGCGAGCTCGCCGCGATGGACGCGGGCAAGCGCGACGAGGTCCGCGCGATCGTCGCCGAGGCGGGAATCGAGCGCGTGCTGCCGATCGCGCAATACCTCCAGCGGATGGCGCCGACGGAAGTGCGCGTGCTGCTCGGAATCGCACCGCCGCCGGAACAATACAAGCCAATCGCGGGCTATCTCACCGAGCTTATCGAGGACGGCACGACGATCCAGATCGGCGTCGGCGATCCGAGCGCGCAGATGCCGCGCCTCGGCGCCTTCGATACCAAGCATGACCTGGGATTGCATACCGAGATGGTCGCGCCGGGCATCGCCAAGCTCGTCGATCGCGGGGTTATCAACGGCAGGCGCAAAACTCTACACCGTGGCAAAGCGGTGGCGGTCGCATGGTCGGGCTCGGACGCCGAGGACCTGAAGATAATCGACGACAATCCCGCCTTTGAGCTCTTCGACCCGGAGTATGTGCTGAAGCTATCGACCCTGACCGCGAACTATCGCCAGACCTCGATTAACAACGCGTTGAGTGTCGATCTCACGGGGCAAATCAACTCCGAGACTGTGCTTGGCGCGCGAATGATGAATGGGACCGGCGGCCAGCCCGAGACTCACTTGGGCGCCTTCATGTGTCCGGGCGGCCGCGCGATAACGCTGCTGCCCTCGACCGCGATGGGCGGCGCGATCTCGCGAATCGTGGCGCAATTCGAGCCGGGAGCGCTGGTCACGGTGCCACGCTACTTTGCGGATACAATTGTTACAGAATACGGAATCGCGCGTTTATTGGGCAAAACCCATCGCGAAAGGGCGCATGAACTTATCTCCGTAGCCCATCCCGATCATCGGGCAGAGCTGCGCGAGGCAGCATCCCGACTGTTCGGATGACGGCATTTGCACCGTTTAACTGTTGGAAATTCACCAGGAGTTTAGGGAACATAGCCAAAGATTCGCATCAAAGGTACAATCAGACCGCTAGAAGGGGGGTGTGGCTAAGTTCGAGTTTTGTGATAGCGTAACGCCGCAGTTAAGCAGAGTAAGCTAAATTAAAGGTCGCAGGATCACATGCAGCCATCGGCAAAAGTCCTAACGGTCAACGAACTCGCCGAATACCTGCGAGTGCATCGCTCGACTATCTATCGACTTCTCAAGAAGGGCCAGCTGCCCGGTTTCAAGATCGGCAGCGACTGGCGCTTCAACGTGGAAGTCATTGACGAGTGGCGCCTCAAGCAGGGTGCTTCAGTCCTCGAGTCGGCGCGCGAAGAGGAAGACTAGGGCCTCCTCGTATCCTCCCGGCAGCCCCCTCCTGGATCACGGCAAGTTGTTCCGCCGTCCCGCTCCCGCGTAGACTGGGCTCTCGATGCCCACTGACGTTAGCGTAAAGACCCACTCTTTCACCGAATCTGTGATTCGGGAGATGACGCGGCGCGCGCTCAAGACCGGCGCCGTCAACCTCGCGCAGGGATTCCCCGACTTCGCCGCGCCGAGCGTCCTCAAGGAAGCGGCCAAGCGCGCGATCGACGAGGAATACAACCAGTACGCGATCACCCACGGCTCGCCCAACTTCCGCCGCGCAATCGCCGACAAAGCCCGCCTCTACAACGGCATCGAATGCGACCCCGACGCCAATATCACCGTGACCTGCGGCGCGACCGAGGCGATGGTCGCGACGATGCTCGCCGTCATTAACCCGGGCGACGAGGTTATAATCTTCGAGCCGTTCTATGAGAACTACGGTCCCGATGTGATCCTTGCCGGTGCGACGCCGCGCTACGTGGCACTGCGTGATCCGGACTATTCGATCGATCGCACCGAACTCGAGGCGGCTTTCAGCCCGCGCACCAAAGCGATCGTTATCAACACGCCGCACAATCCGAGCGGCAAGGTCTTCACGCGCGCCGAGCTCGAATCGATCGCGGCGCTCTGCCGGCATTACGACACGCTCGCGATAACCGACGAGATCTACGAGCACATCATCTATGGCGGCGCGCGTCATATCTCGATCGCGAGCATGCCGGGGATGGCCGAACGCACGATCACGATCAGCGGGTTGTCGAAGACGTACTCGGTAACGGGATGGCGGCTCGCGTATGCGATCGCAAACGAGCGGCTGACGGCGGCGATTCGCAAGGTGCACGACTTCCTGACAGTCGGCGCACCCCATCCGCTGCAGGAGGCGGGCGCCGTGGCGCTGCGGCTTCCCGAGTCGTTCTATGCGGACCTGGCCGCGATGTACACGCGAAAGCGTACTGCGCTGCTCGAAGCGCTGACTGCGGCGGGTCTTAAATGCAGCGCGCCGGACGGCGCCTACTACATCATGGCGGATATTGCTGCGCTCGGTTTCCGCGACGATATCGAGGCGGCCAACTTTTTCCTGGAATCAGTCGGAGTCGCGCCGGTGCCGGGCTCAAGCTTTTATCATCGGCCCGAACTTGGGCGCACCAAGTTGCGCTTTACCTTTTCGAAGAGCGACGAGACTATCGCGGCGGCGGCTGAGCGGCTGAAACTGTTGCCCGACAAGATCGCGGCGCGCCGCTCCTAAGCGGCGCCGGCGGTCGGCGGCTTGCCGCCCTTGATCGCGCGCATCCGCGGGCGTTCGATTCCGCCCGACAGATACACCAGCACGGTCCACGCACTGCGCGTCCAGGGATAGCAGGCGATCACGCTCGCGCCCGCGATCGCGCCGAGGATGATGAGCTGCTGTACGTCACTAAGACGGGTTGCAAAGGCAAGCACGCCCCAACTTGCGAGGAATGCGATCGTCGCCACCGCGTAGTCGAGGTACATCGCCCCCAGCGATTCGCCGGGATCCTTCCAGAACACGACGTGACATCGCGGGCAGGTGCGATTCATCCGGAAATGAGAGCTGAAGATCTGGCCGCGGCCGCATACCGGACAGAGCCGGCCTAGCGCTCGCTTGATCAGTACCGATGCCGACTCGGTCGCCATGAAAATTATTCTGACGCGCGCGCCGTTCGGAGGCTAGCGCGATCGTACTATTTCGCTTCGAGACTCGGCGCGGGAGTGCCGGGTTGTGACTTGAACCCCTCGGGCAGGTCGCGCACCGGCGTGATTCGGATGACGACGATCTGGCCGGCGGCGAACTTCTTTTCGCTCGGCCGCGCGAAGCCCAGGCGCGCGAGCGTGTACTTGCGCGGGATACCGTCGATGATCTCCTGCTGCGAGGCCTTGTCGGTGAGAATCGCGGCTTTGCCAATGAAAGCCGGACCGTCGCTCGTGCCGATCCAGATCATGGCTGGGCTGCCGCGGCCGATGCGTTTCGCCTTCCAGCTCTTCGGCGAGGTCTGAATTAACAAAGAGTTATCCTTGGAGACGAGAAACCACACCGGCACGGCCCTGCTCTGATTGCCGTCTTTGCGGACCGTCGCGATGTAGATGTAGCTCGCGTCCGACATCGCTTTCAGGTCACGCGCCGACGTGTCCGCGCTTGCCCCGCTCGCCGCCAGCATGAGCGAAGCGATCAAGAATGCAACTGCTGCGATTCCCACTCGGCGCATCGGATTGCCCTCTTCTGGACGGTTGATTGTGAGCATCTCAGTCGCCGAGGAAGCGGCGGCGCACGAAAACTTCGCCAAGGAAGAACGCGATCACAATCGGCAGCACGAACGGCGCGGCGCTGATGCGCACCGGAACCAGCGACCCGGTGTGGTGCACGATCTCACTATCAGGCGCGTCATAGCCGCCGTGGGTCGCCGAACCCAACTGCCGCAGCAGGTCGAGGTTTGGCGGACGAATCCTGAGCTCCGCCGCGTCAGCCGCAATCGAGCCCGGCGTCGCAAACTGGCGCTGCTCGATGATGCGCTCGTTGTCGCCGGCCTTGAGCATCAAGGTCGCCGTATATTTGCCGCGCGGCAGCGGTCCGATTTCGGCGCGGTACAGCGACGAATCAGTCTGCGTCATCGCGATATCGGTCGCATGGCCCTGGCCCGTGATGCGGCAAACCAGGTTGCTGACGGGATTGGTGTCGGCTTTTTCAGCCTCGACCGCGATCGATCCATCGCCGGCGTGCGACACGCGCATCGTAAACGGACCTGAATCGCCTGCGCGCATCGCCCACGTCGCGAGCTGCGACCAGAACTCCGCGTAGCGG
The DNA here is from genome assembly GCA_035508495.1 of Candidatus Binataceae bacterium. NCBI lineage: Bacteria > Candidatus Binatota > Binatia (SeqCode) > Binatales (SeqCode) > Binataceae (SeqCode) > Binataceae bacterium (SeqCode). The sequence goes on along the minus strand of DATJMX010000022.1, from coordinate 99,711 downwards.
TTCCACCTGATCCAACTGAGCGTCGCCAGCGAATCCGGATCGGCTGAAAAAATCGCCGTACGTCCGAGTCCGTATTGCCACGCCGCCAGCAACGGTGCGCTGCGATCGCCACGCGTCACTTGCAGCGGCACCTGCGCGCCGGTCTTGGCAGTGGTCGAGGCGAAGAAATCGATCGGCGGAATTTCGCTGCTTTTGATGCCGTTCAGGATTGCGCTGGGCTGGCCCGCCGCGACTGAGGTGCGGCCTTGCTTGCGCCGATTCATCGCCTCGCGGGTGAGACCAACCAGCAGCAGCGGCAGCTTCTCGATATCCTGGACGCGGTAGAATACCCCGCCGGTCGCCTGCGCGAAGTCCTGCAACAGCTCGAGGTTCGCGAGATCGGGGCCGATACGAATCGTCGAGACCGGGATTTTCTCGCGCGCAAAGCTCGCGATCAGATCGTCGTGGTCGTGATACTGCCGGTTGGTGTCGCCGTCGGTGAGCAGAATCACCTGGCGCACTGCGATTCCGCTCTGGAGGATTTCGCGCTCCGCGATTTCCAGCGCGTCCTTGAAATCCGTTCCGCCGCCCGGTTGCAGGCGCTCGATGCGGCTTTCGAGGTCGCTGCGATCGTCACCGAGCTGCTCGAGATGGCCCAGCACGTAGGGCTGCGAATCGAATGCGATCACGCCCGCGTAGTCGGTGTCGTCGAGTTGGCGCAGCAGCGCGATCGCGGCTTCCTTGGCGTAGCGGATGCGCTCGCCGTCACGCACCGCGGGCGAGCGCGAGTCGTAACTCATCGAGTTCGAGCGATCGATACAAAGATAGACCGCGATCGGCTCGCGCGAAGGCGGCGGCGGTTGCATTTCGAAGCTCACCGGCAGCGCCTTCTCGAGCTCGCTGCCGCGAAAGCCGTCTTCGCGCAGCGTGTCGCCGGTCGCGATGAGCCCGCCGCCCAGCTCTGCGACGTAGCGATTGAGCGCATGCTGCATCTCGGGCGTCAGCTCGGCGGACGGAACGTCGTCGAGGATGACAAGCTGATAGACCAGGTAATCAACGGGATTAGTGCTGAGGCTGCGCGGCGAGACGATATCGATGCGGTAGCCGCGCATCTTGAGCGCCGTGACGAGGCTCTCTGGCGGCGTGGCGGAAACGATCATGACGCGCGGCGGCGCGGTCACCGAGATCGCGGCCTCGGCGCGCGGATTGATCGCAACGCGCGGCCCGGTGACCGCGATCTCCGCGCCCATCACGAATGCGCCGCCGGCGTTCAGCCGGTACGGCAGGTCGAATCGATTCAGCCCGGATTTGAGCGTCACAGCTTCGGCGCCCACCGCCGTGCCATCCTGGTAGAGTCTCAGCGAGGCGCTCACCGGCGCGGCCGCTTCGCTCTCAACCGCGATCTGGAAATCGAACTGCTGGCCGGAACGGACGACCTCGGGCGCGGCGAATTCCGTAAGCGCGACGCGCTCGGTAGAAGACGGCGGCGGCGCGGAACCGAATACGCGCACGCCGCTTTCGACCAGCGCCGGAATCGAGGCGCGCGCGGAATCTTGCGTTTCGTTGCCGTCGCTAAGCAGCACGATTCGTCCGTCAGCATCGGAAGGAAGCAGGCTCTGGGCCGTCACGAGAGCGTCGGAAATATTGGTCGCACCCGAGTCAGCGCTGCCACGAAAGGAACCGACCAGGCGCGGATCGGAAAGCGGCACGAGCAGCCGCGCGTCGCGGCCAAAGCCAATCACGGCGAGCTCGTCGCGCGGCGACATCGCGCGCCGCAGTTGCGCGACGCGATCGCGCATCCACGAGTCCTGGTCGGGCGCGATCGAGCGCGACTGGTCGAGCGCGGCGATAATCGCAAGTTTGCGTGCCGCTACGTGACCAGGAATTTTGAACCCCGCGACCATCGCGACCAGGGCCGCGAAACAGGCGGTGCGCAGCACCAGCGACAATGCGCCGAAGCCAAACCGCCCGCCGCGAATCGCGAGCAGCGCCGGAGCCGCGACTACAGGCAGCAGCAGCATCAGCCAGAGCAGCCCGGGGCGATCAAACATGGCGCATTCCCCATCGCCCCGCGCGCCGCGCCAGCATCGCAGATTCCGCGAGCAGCGCCAGCATCGCCATCAGCGCCAGCACGATCAGCATCGGCTGGATCTGCGGCTCACGCGGCGGCGCCGGAATCGACGCTAGCTCCCGCTGCGGCGATTTAGCCGACGTGACCTGCGTCACTGCCGTGTCGGACTCGATCGCGTCATAGTAGTTGGCGAAGACCTGCACCGAACTCTTGCCGTTATCGACCTTGTATCGCCCCGCCATCAACGGGCGCAGTACGATTCGCCCCGACTTGTCAGGCGTGACGGTCTGCACAGAGCCGTCAGGCGAAGTGATCTTCGCCGGACCGGATGCGGGCAGATTGACGTAGGTTCCGGTCGCGACGATTTGAACATTGGCCGGCGTGACGAGGCGCTTAATGAGGTCCACCGTCCCGACGAGCGCGTCGAGATGGTCCGGGTCGAGCAGCATCCGGTCGCGCACGTCGAATGCGATCACGCCGACGCTGCCGTTCTCGCCCTGGCCGATCGCGGCGACCGGCATGCGACCCTTCCCGGGAAGGGTCGCACTCGACGTGACTTCCATCCACTCCGGCATCGCGAGAATCCGCGTCGCGCCGATCGGAAGTCCGTTGCCGCCACTCTGCGTTGCGCCGTGAAGCTCAGCGCCGCTCGCGGTTCCATCGATCGTCAATCCGGGGATGAGCTTGGACGCACCCGCGGGCGGGAACACCAGCAAAGTTGAATCGGCGTGCACGGCAGCGTCCGAGTCATGAACGATCGCCAGCGCGAAGTGATCGGAATCGTTGCTCGCAGCATGGTAACTCGCGGGATCGACCGCTTCGATACGGAAATTCGGATTGACGGCGAGCAGCACGCGAGCAAGATCGTCGCGCACCGCCGGATCCGGTGAGACGACGAGCGCATGCAGCGGGACCGCCGCCGTGGCGAGCACGTAGCGATCGTTATCCGCCGCAATCGCATCGGGCGAGGCGATATGCGCGTGAACGATTCCGCCGGCGGGAAGGGGATCGTAGGGGGCGGTGACCTGCTCGCGCGGCGCCAGCATAAGGGTTTGGGCCGCGGCGTCTTTCTCGTCGAGATAGATTTTCAGATCGCAGAGTTGCGGATGCGCCCCGAAGTTGCGAATGCCGACTCGCATTTTGGAGGCACGCGGCACACCTGGATCGAGCGAGACGATGGCAAGATTCGCTTCGTCAGCGGCGACCTGGTGAAAAACGAATTTGCCGGCGGTAGCGATATCGCCGAGCGCCTCGCCGGGTGGCGGCCGGTCGGCGAAGAGATCAATTTCGGCGGCGCCGCGCGCACGCATCAGCGCCGCGCGCAACGCGGCGGGACGCGTCGCGACCGCGATCGCGTTGAGTTTCCCGATTGCGGCGCGCAGTTCCTTTGCATCGGAGGTCGGCGCCTGCGCGAGGTTGGCCTCGAGCGCATAAGTAATGATGCTGAACTGATCGTCGGGATGGGCGTCGGCAATAATGTCCAGGGCCTGGCGTTTGGCGCGATCGAGGCGCGACGAGCCGCTCTCAGTCGCGGTCATGCCCGCGCCGAGTGCGAAGACCAGCGCATGACTGCGGCCGTGAGCCGGCCGCTCCGGAATCCGCACGAAGAAGCCCGCGATCGCGAGCGTGAGGGCGCAGAGCGCCGCAGCTTCGAGCCAGAAGAGCAGATCGAAGCGGACCTGGCGCATGCTCGCTGACGGCGCAGGCACTTCGTCGAACAGCATCAGGCTCGAAACATCGATCGTCGGGCGGGCGCGCGAGCGCAGGTAAATCGCGACCAGGACGGCCAGACTTACGCCCCACAGCAGGTTGCGCGGATCGAGAAATCCCATCGGCTTATCTGACGATCCCGAGCAGCGGCAATTCACGTTCCATGAAATTGTCGAGCGTGCTCGCGCCGAATGCCTGCGCATAAACGACGCCGATCGCCGCGCAAATCGCGCGGATTCGCTCGACCAGTTGTTCGACTTTGCGGCGGCATACCGCGGCGGCTTCCGGGCCGAAGACCGCCTCGCGCATCTCGCCGCTCTCAGCGTCGCGGATTCGATAAAGTCCGGGCGGATAGGCGCCGGTGCTTTCAATCTCTCCCATCACGTGGACGACTTTGACTTCGTGATTTGCCGCAACCAACCGCTTGAGGGCATCCTCGGCCTCGGCGGCCGAAACCAGGAAATCGGAGACGACGACTACGACGCCGCGTGGACGCCGCTCGAGCAAAAGCTGATCGACCGCGGCGCCGAGACGCGTCTCGCCGCCGGCCTGGACCGCGCCCGCGAAGTCCTTGAAATTGAGGTACGATTCGCGCCGGCGATGAAACGGCGTCGTCTCGAGGCACATCTGGCCGCGCCGCACCGAGAATGCGCCGAGGCGGACGGCGTCATTGTCGGCCATCCCGATGTAAGCGAGCGAAGCGCCGACCGCGAGGCCGAGGCCGAGCTTGTCGTCGCTCGTGGGCATACCCATGGAGGCACTCGCATCGACCAGCGCGGTGATTTCGATCTGCCGCTCGGCGCGGAAAGTCCTGATCAACGGCTGGTCGAGGCGCGCCATCGCGTTCCAGTCGAGGAACCTGAGATCGTCGCCTTCGGTATATTCCTTGAAGTTTTCGAGCTCGATTCCGAGCCCTTGAACGCGGCCGATCCGCCGCTCGCCCTGGCGCACCGAGCGTGCGCGCTTGATACCGAGCACGAGCCGGTCGAGCTTGCGCAGATATTCGGGCTCGAACGCACGCGTCTCGAGCATCGCTGCAACCTCAGGCGCGCGCCGCGCGCACCGACTTCAGGACCCGCTCGACAATATGCACGGCGTCGATACCGTCGGAATGCGCGGCGTAGTTGAGCATGATGCGATGGGCGAGGCCGGGGACTGCGACGCGGTCGATATCCTCGCGCGCGACGTTGGCGCGTCCGTCGAGCAGCGCGCGGACCTTCGCACCCAGGATCAGCGCCTGCGCGCCGCGCGGACTCGAGCCGAACAGCACGTAGCGATTGACCATATCATCATGGACGGCGCGCGCCTCATCGGAAACGAAGCGCGAGTTCTGCGGCTGCGTGGCGCGCACGACTCGTGCCGCGTATTGCTCGATCTCGGGCGCCACCATCACCTCGCGCACCAGCTTCTTGAGCGCTTCGATACGCTGCGGCGCCTCGGCGACGTGAAACACCGCCTCGATTCCAGCATCCTCGGGCCCGGTCGTCGAGCTGATGATCCGCGTGAGCTCGGCCTCGTCGGGATAGTTGAGCCGCACCTTGAAGAGGAAGCGATCGAGCTGCGCCTCGGGCAGCGGATAGGTGCCTTCCATCTCGATCGGATTGAGCGTCGCCATCACGAAGTACGGCGGCGGCAGCACGTGCGTGATACCTGCTACGGTCACCTGCAACTCGGCCATCGCCTCAAGCAGCGCGGATTGCGTCTTCGGCGTCGCGCGATTGATCTCGTCGCCGAGCAGGATATGGCAAAAAACGGGACCGGGCTGAAAGGTGAATTCGCGGCGGCCGTCGGCGCCGGTTTCGATAACCCGCGTGCCGGTGATATCGGCCGGCATCAGATCGACAGTGAACTGGATACGATTGAAGCTCAGGTTGAGAGCGAGGCCCAGGGTCTTCACCAGCGTGGTCTTGCCGGTGCCGGGCACGCCTTCGATCAGGACATGGCCGCCGGCGAACAGCGCGGAGAGCATCTCCTCGACAGCCTGTTCATGGCCGATAATCACCTTGTGAATTTCGGCCTGGATTCGGCGGAAGGTCCGCGCAAAATCAGCGACGGTCGGAGTCTCGAGGGCGGCGGAGTCCATATCGGTCATCGTTCGAATACCCGCTTTATAGTGGTTCGATCCTCGGACGGCACATCCGTGCGCGCGACGGGCTCGTCGGGCTCCTGATCGGTGCTGAGGGTGGTGCGCACCTTGGGCGGCTCGTAGGCGTGGCCTGCGCCTTTGGGGCCCTTGTCGAGCGGGCGCGCTTCAATCGCGATCTCGAACCCCTCGCTGCCGAGCTTCGCCTGCGCAGGCGCACCGAACAAGCTGTCAGGATCGGCGCCGATTCCGTGCGCTGCGCCGCCATTGCTGCCCTGGTCGCCATTCTGCTGACTGTTGGCATCGGCGGTCTGATCCTGATTGTCATCCGCCGAGTTCTTGCCGCCTTGCGATTGGTTGCCCATGTCGCCCGCGCCCGCCGGACGGTCCTGGTCCTGGTTCTCATTATGAACCGGATTCTGCGGCAGGTCGCCTTCTTTTCCCGCCGGCTGATCGCGCTGGAACTGGCCGGCCGGATTGTCGTTATGCTTATGCTGTTGGGCGAAATTGTTGTTGCGATCCTTGTCCTGGGCGAACGGGTCGGCGGCGTCAGCAAGCTTCAGATTAAGCCGCTGCGGCTGCGATTTCTGACCGGTGAGCTTGCTCTGCAGGTTACCTGCAAGGTCGCGCGCGTGATTCACCAGCGAATCGAGTGAGGTCGAATTGCCCTGCCCCGCATCCAGGCCGTCGTGTGCGAGCCGCGCCTGCAACTGGCGCATCGTCGCGGGATCGGCGGAGACGGTCACACCGCTGTCGTCGCCGGGATCGGCGGGACGCAGATGCAGATCATTAAGATCGAGTGTGAGATCGTCGGGACGTTGATTCGCGGCGGCGATCTGCGCGTGGCGAATCTTTGAGATCGGCCATGCGATCCCGGCCAACACCAGTGCTCCCGCGAGGGCAAAGATTCCCTTCGAGATACGCCGCCGCTCGATACGGGCGGGCGCGAATTCCTCGCTGCGGCTCAGAGTATCCTCGACGAGATACGACCACATCGGGCCTCTGCGGCGATGCTGGGCGATAGTAACGATCGTGGCGAGGCGGCCCTTGAGCTCGGCCCGCTCGTCAGCGAGCGAGGCAGCGCGGGCCGTCGATGCGCGCATCGACCAAGCCGTTCGCGTCGCGGTAACGATCGCGACAGGCGCAGTCGCGGCGGCGATCGCCGCGATGATCATGAAGTTAAGCGGCGAGAGCGTGAAGGCGCAGGCGTAAACGATTGCGCCCGCCGCGATCAGCATCGCCAACGAATAGAACAGGCCATGCTGAATCGCGAGCAAATTCAGGCGCGATCGCAGCGCCCGCAGCTGGGTAAGAATCCGTCCCAGTTTTTCGTCAGGGAATCTCTCGTTTGTCCGGGGATACATCGCGGGATTCAAAGCGCGCCGATTAACGATAGTGCGCAGGCCCTTAACGCGCAACGACAATTCCGAAGCGCTTGTCTAATACTACGCCGAGCCGCGAGAAAGCGCACCCGGCGCGCCGTGCCTTGCCTCGGCCAGGAGTTTGTTGCGCGGATTAAACAGAACGCGCGACTACCGGCAGCTCGTCCGAAGGCGCGATGAAATTGAAGTACCAACGCGGCCTGGCGACGTAGCCCGGCGTAGACGCAGCTCCATTCTCGAGAAGACCCGCGCGAGCACCAGCTTCATTTCGTATATCGCCAGCGCCGCGCCGATGCAGTGCCGGATACCGCCGCCGAAGGGGAAGAAGTGGTGAGCGGGATGGCGCTCGTCGAGAAAGCGGCGCGGGTTGAATCGCTTCGGCTCATGCCAGATATCCGGTCTGCGATGCGCCAGATAGATGCAGGGAGCGACCGTCGTTCCCGCCGGCAGTTCGCGATCGCCGACGCGCATCGGTTCTTTCAAGCGACGCCCGACCATCAGGAAGATCGGCGAGATCCGCAGAACCTCCCTCACTGTGGCATCGAGGTAGGGAAGCTGCGCGAGTTGATCGGTGGTCGGGTTGCCAAGACTGCACTGCTCGCGCCGAAGTTCGGCGATCACTTCAGGATTGCACGCGAGGTGATAGATCGCCCACGCGAGCGCCGTAGCCGTCGTATCGTTGCCGGCATTGATCAGAGTCCATACCTCGTCGGTGAGTTCCTCGTCGCTCATCGTGCCGCCGTTGTCGCCGTGCGGCCTCATCATCGAAGCGAGCACATCTTCCGATGACCGTCCGTTAACACGACGACGGCGGATCTCCGCGAGGATACTTTCCGTTACTTCGCGATGGATGCGCAGAAAGCCGCCCCATGGGCTGCGCGGTCCGAGGTCCACTCGCGCCCAGCGATAAAATATGAAGGGGTTGGGTCCGACTCCGAACGCCCTGCGCAGCAGGTCGGGCGTGAAGACCGACGTCGCATGCTCCCCAAAGAGAATCCGGAGCATGACCTGGAGCGTGATGTTCTGCATCCTTGGACGCATCGGGAAAGGCGTGCCGCTCGGCCAGGTCGAAATCTCGCGATCCGTCAACTCGACGATTGTATCGCCGAGCCGTGCGAACTGGGCGCGCGCGAAGTAAGGCATCGTGATACTGCGATGACGTCGATGCTCGTCGCCATCGATTACGAGCATCGAATGTTCGCCGACGACTGGGGCCATCACCGACGCGAAGATTGATCCGGTCTCGATTGCGTCGGTACCGTCGCGAGCGAAGATCTCCCTGATTGCCTCCGGGTCACTCAAACAGATAGTTGCCGGGAGGGTCGGAACACGGAGCGTGAAGCAATCGCCGTATTTTCTGGCGCAATCGTCGAAGAGCGCCAACGGATCCCTGAGGTAAGCGAATCCCTGCAACAGGCGCGGCGATTTCGGTCCCGGCACGGCCGACGTGTTCATCCGTCAAACCTCCGAACCTTAAAATCTGTTGACTCGCTGGTTAGTCCTTCTTCTTCTCGGAGAGTAGCGCGAGCACGCCGGTGTATTGAAGGGGCGCGGTTGAGTCGCCAACCGGGCCGATTTCGAAGCCGGTGAAGAAGCCGCCGAGCGCGAGATCGCCGAGGTAGCGCCTGATGTAGGCCGAATCGTGGCCGGGGATTCCGTAGAGGCCCACGCCGCGCGACACGCAGTCAAAATAGAGGCCGAGTTTTGGCGGCGATTCGATTCGGGTCTCGAGGCTTTCGAGCGTTGCCTTGAGATCCTGGCGCGCGCGTTCGCCGTCGCGCAATGCAAGGCCGACCATATCTCCGACCTTGGGCTGATGGGCGACGGCGATCACGCCGTGCTCCTTGCTCGCGCCGACGATGTTGCGCACGAGATAGTTGCCGCGCGCGATCGTCGTCGCATTCGGATCGAGCGGGACGGCCAGGAAAACGAACGTGAGAGCGCGGCGCAAATCGCTCGCCAGCGGACCCGCAGCCTCGGCAAAAACTTCGTATGCCGGCCGGCCGTCGAGCTCCATTATGATGTTGTCGCGCGCCGCGGTTACGCGATGCGCTCCGCCGATCGGAGTGCAGGCGAGCGAGCTTACCACCGTGATATCGAAGTCGCCCGCGATCAGCATCCCGGAGACCGCGTTCGAGCTCACCACGTCGCCACAAAACTGGAAGGTCTCGCCAATCGAACCGTCCTCGCTGGCGCCGCCGCCAACGATCACGACGCCCGGCAGCTCGGCCCTGAGCGCGTCGAGGAAAACCTCGGCTTCGAGGTTGTAAGTATCGGCGAACACGCACAATAGATTGTTAGCATTGAGGCCCGGCCGCACGGCGCCTGCTACTTCGCTGGCGGCCTCGCGCGAGCGGCCGCGCAGGGAAGGCACGAAAAAGCGGCGCCCCGCGATCGCGCCGCCGCCGAAGACGATCACCGCGAGCGCATGACCGGTTTCGACTTCCTGCTCGTTGGCGATCACGCCCATCGTCGAGCATCCCGCGATTTCGCGCGTATGCGCCTCCTGCGCCACCATCCGCAGGATCATCGGATAGGCGGCGCCGTAAGCCGTGGTGGCAAATACCAGCGCGCCTTCGGCCGCGTTCAGGCCCGCGCACGCCAGCGCCGCGGCAGTGGCCTCGGCCGCCGCGGTGCGAGGATTGAGCGCATTTGAATATCCGACTCCCGCCCGCAGCATAGCGTCACCTACGATCGGCCGCCGAAGATCTTCAGCAGCTCGACCATCCGTCGAATTCCGTTGCTCAGCTCGTTGATACCGATCGATTCGTTGTCGCCGTGCACGCCGCTCGTTCCCACCGGCGCGAGCTCCACGGGCATGAAGCCATAAGAAATGATCTTCTTCAGCCTGAAATAGTGACAATCAGTGAATCCGCCGACCATCGTCGGCACGACGGGACATTTGTCGGTGCGCCGCGCCAGCGTTTCGATCGCCGTCATCAGCTCGGAGCGCGACGGCGACGAGGCGGGCGGAAAATTGAGCAGCACGTCGATCTTGATCGTGTCGTCGCCAAGCGTCTTCTTGAGGTTCTTGAGGAACGCCTGCGGATCCGAACCCGGCAGCAGCCGGCAATCGATTTCCGCGTACGCGGTGGCGGGAATCATGTTGGTCTTCTCGGATCCCGACAGGACCGTCGGCGCGATCGTGTCGCGGATCTGCGAGTTTTGTCCGGGCTCGGCGATGAACTGCTTCAGGAAGGCAGGATCTCTGAGCGACGCTTCGAGATTCAGGAACTCCTTGGGGCCGTGCTCGAGCTCGCCGATCGTATGGTAGACATCCTGCACCGGAGTGAGGATTCGAATCGGCGTCTGGTAGTCGATGAGCTTCTGCAACGCCCGCACGAGCTTGGTCACTGCCGTGTCGGCGGGCGGCGCCGACGCATGCCCTGCCGGTCCCGTGGCCGTCAGCCGCAACCACAGCGGAGTCTTTTCTGTGACCGAGACGGCGTAGAACTTTTTGCCGTCCTTGAGATCGCGGATGCCACCGCCTTCGTTAAGCAGGAATCCGGCGTCGGAATAAACCTGGTGCTCGTGATCGGCGAACCATCCCGCGCCGTTCTCGCCACCGACTTCCTCATCGCCGGTCGCGATGAAGATCACGTCGCGATCGAGCAGGATCCCGGCGCGCTTGATCGCGAGCATCGCCATCAGCTCCATCACGCCCATGCCCTTGTCGTCGATCGCGCCACGGCCCCAGATCCTGCCGTCCTTCACGAGGCCCGAGAACGGCGGCACCTTCCATTCCTTGGCCACTGCGGGCACCACGTCCATATGGCTCAGTAGGATTAGAGCCTTGGAGTGGTTGCCGATACCGCGCAGGCGCGCCGCGACAATCCCGCGTCCGGGCTGCGGCTCCCACGTCGTCGCGGGGATTCCGTTTTCGAGGAACACGTCCTTGAGCATCTTCGCCGCCGGTAACTCGTCGCCGGGCGGGTCGGTAGTGTTGATCTGGATGTACTTGGAGAGCAGCTCGGTGGCTTCCTGCGTCGCCTTGTCCCAGTCGATCGCCTTGGGCGGCGGTGCTTTCCTGGTCAGCGGATGAGCCGCGGGTCCAACCGAAACGCTCGCCTGGGCAAAGGCGTGGGAGCTAACTGTGATGACGAGCAGGGCGGCGAGGAGACCGGTGAAGGAGGTACGAAGGTTCATCAAGCCTTTCATCGTTCGCCGTAGTTGAGGATCTCGACGACGCTCTGCAGAAATTCGGCCGCCGGCGCGCCGTCGATCACACGATGGTCGAAGGTGAGACTGAGAGTGAGCATCGCACGCCGAGTGATCTCGCCGCGATAGATCGCGGGCTTCTCGAGGATCCGGCCAACCCCGAGGATACCAGTCTCGCCGTGGTTCAGAATCGGCGTGAACCCATCGACGCCGTAGGTGCCGAGATTGCTGATCGTAAACGTGCCGCCGGTGACATCTTCGAGTCTGAGGCGCGAGGCGTGCGCTTTGTCGGCCAGCGCGCGGCTTTCGACAGCGATCTCGCGCAGCGCCTTGCGATCGGCATTGCGAATTACTGGAACGATCAGACCTTCGTCGAGCGCGACGGCGAGTCCGATATTGATTTCGGAGGCTGCGACGAGGTCGGCGCCGTCGAGCTTCGTGCTCATCCGCGGATGGCGCAGCAATGCGCGCGCACACGCATGCACGATCATGTCGGTGTAGGTGAAATCGAACTCGCGCGTGAGCCGCGCGCGCAGCTCGGTCGCCGGGGTCACGTCGACTTCGCTCGTGATCGTGAGCTGCGCCGTCGCCTGCAAACTCTGATGCATCCGCTCGGCGATGAGCTTCCGCACCCCTCGTATCGGAGTGCGCTGTCCCGCGGGCGCCGCGATTGGCGCAGATACCGTCGCTGCGGGCGATTTTGCTGCGCGCTCTACATCTTCTTTGGTGACGCGTCCGCCCGGTCCCGTGCCTTGAACATTGTCGAGGTTGACGCCGAGCTCGGTAGCGAGCTTGCGTGCGACCGGACTTATCGCGCGGCGTGCGCCAGCCGAGGTTTCAGGTTGTACGGCAGTTCTCGCGAGCGCGGCTGACGGAACGTGATTGGAGGCGACAAGTTGAGTGGCGCGCGACGCATACTTTGTCGCGAGACCGGCGATATCCTCGCCAGCCTCCGCGATCACTACGACGCCGAGGCCGCATTCGATCGTCGCGCCTTCTTCGCACAGCGCGACGGCGAGCGTGCCGGTTGCGGGCGATTCGACTTCGTAGAGAACCTTCTCGGTCTCGACCTCAAAAATCGGCTCGCCCGCTTTCACAGGTTCGCCCGGCGCCTTGAAGAAGCGCTGGATAGTGCCCTCGTGCATCGTGAGCCCGAACTTGGGCATCGTTACTTCAACCGCCACGTATCGCTCCGCGATTCACAACCTGTCAGCGTCCGGCGACCTCGCGAATCGCAGCCTCGATTCGATCCTCGCCGGGAATCGCAGCTTTCTCGAGCGGCGGGCTGAACGGAATCGGCACGTCGAGCGCAGTGACACGTTTCACCGGCGCGTCGAGGAAGTCGAAAGCTTTTTCCCCGATAAGAGCCGCGATATCCGCCGCCGCGCCGCCGCGCAGATGACCCTCATCGGCGACCACCACGCGATTGGTTTTCTCGACGGAGCTCAGAATCATGTCCTCGTCGAGCGGAATCAGCGTGCGCGGATCGACGACCTCAACCGAGATATTTTCCTTCGCGAGCTTGTCGGCAACCTTGAGCGCCTTCGGCACCATCGCGCCAATCGCGACGACGGTGACGTTCTCGCCCGCGCGCTTGATCGCGGCCTTGCCGAGCGGCACGAGATAGTCGCCCTCGGGAATCTCCTCGCGCAGGCGGCCGAGCGCGCCGTGCTCGAAAACGATCACCGGGTTGTCGTCGCGAATCGCGCTCTTGAGCAGGCCCTTCACGTCCGCGGGCGACGATGGCACGACGAGCTTGAGTCCCGGCACGCTGAGGAACTGCGCATAGACGGTTTCGGAATGCTGCGCTGCCGCGCCGCCCATCGCACCGAACACGGCGCGGAACGTGATCGGCATGGCAGCCTGGCCGCCCGACATGTAGCGGAGCTTCGCCGCCTGGTTACAAACTTGGTCGAACGCGCAGTAGAAAAAACTCGCAAACTCGACCTCGCAGATCGGCCGCGCTCCCGCCATCGCGGCGCCCACGGCGGCGCCGACGAAGCCTGCCTCCGAAATCGGAGTATTGCGCACGCGCGAGGGTCCGAACTTGTCGATAAGGCCTTTGGTCGCGCCGAACGCCGCCAGCACGACGTCCTCGCCCATCAAAAATGTTTTCGGGTCGCGCGCCATCTCTTCGGACAGCGCCTGGTTGATCGCCTGGATAAAATTGGTTTGTGCCATGGCCGAATCTCCGCGTGTTCAGGCGAACACGTCGTCGGTAACTTCCCCGGGCGAGGGCAGCTCACTCGAGCGCGCGAAGGCGATCGCCTCTTCGAGTTCCTTCTCGGTCTCGCCGACGATCTTCTTCAGCTCAGCGCCGTCGATCTTGCCGCTCTCGGCGCACCACTTTTCAAATCGAATCAGCGGGCACTTCAGCTTCCACGAATCGACTTCGTCCTTGCTGCGATAGGCATACTCGCCAAGGATCGCCTGCTCGCCGACGACGTGACCTTCCCATCGATAGGTCTTGCATTCGATGAGCGTCGGGCCCTGCCCTTCCCGCGCGCGCGCCACGGCTTCGCTGGCGAACTTGAAGACTTCGAGCACGTCGTTACCGTCGATCGTGAAGCCCGGCATGTCGTAGGCCTTGGCGCGCACGGCGATATCGCGAACCGAAGTCACGGTATGCATCGGCGTGAACTCGCCGAAGCCGTTGTTCTCGCAGATAAACACGACAGGCAGTTTCCACACCGCCGCGATGTTGAGCGACTCGTGGAAGGTGCCCTCGTTCGATGCGCCGTCGCCGAAGAAGCACGCGGTCACGTCGTCGCGGCCGATGACCTGCGCGGCGAGCGCCGAGCCGGTCGCGATTGGCAGTCCCGCACCGACGATCCCATTGGCGCCGAGGATGCCGAGCGAGAAATCGACGATATGCATCGAGCCGCCTTTGCCTTTGCAGTAGCCGCCGCGCTTGCCGTAGATCTCCGCCATCATGCGGTCGAGGCGCCCTCCCTTGGCGATCAGATGGCCGTGGCCGCGATGGGTCGAGGTGATGAAGTCAGTCTTGCGCAGCGCGGCGCATACGCCGGCCGCGCTTGCCTCCTCGCCGATCGACACGTGGACGAAGCCCGGTATTTCGTTGGCCATCGCAAGGTCGCGGATCTTCGCTTCGAAATGGCGAATCCGCTGCATCGCGCGATACATCTCGAGCATTTTATCTTTGCTGAGGTCCATGCGTGCGCCCTCCTCGAAAGCGCGCGTGAAGCGCGCGCCGTGTCCAGCGTGCCGAAACCTATTCCCCTCCACGCAAACCGTCAAATGACTAGCGATAGACTTCAGTGGCGATACGCTCGCGGCGAGATCGTGCGCGTCCACGCCGCTTGATCACTTCGGGCTGCTCGCCTTTTAGACCGAACTTCTCTGCAGACTGATGAACGGCGGCGCTCCGTATCCGGTTCAGTCAGGGAACGCACGATGATAGATGGAGTGCGTGACGGCGACAGCTAAACAGCTTGCGAGAGTGGCGGCGGTTCCTAACCGGGCGCCTGCCGCACTTACACCGACAACGATTGGCGCGGCGCTCAAGATCCTGCGCAAGCAGGCGCCGTCGTGGAATGCGCCGATCGTCAGCTTCATCGCGGTGCAGTCGCGCGATCCGTTCAAGACGCTCATCGGATGCATCCTGAGCCTCCGCACCAAGGACGAGACGACTGCGGTCGCATCGGCGCGACTCTTCGATCGTGCTGCGACGCCTGAGACGATTCTTTCTCTCAGTCCGAAGATGCTCGAGAAGCTCATCTATCCCGTCGGCTTCTATCGCACCAAGGCGAAGGTGATTCGTGGCATCTGCCGCGACCTGATCGACAAGTTCGAAGGCCGCGTGCCTGACGATATCGATGCGCTGCTGACGCTCAAGGGCGTCGGGCGCAAGACCGCGAATCTCGTCGTCACGGAAGCGTTTCGCAAACCGGGCATCTGCGTCGACACGCACGTGCATCGCATCTCGAATCGGTGGGGCCTCGTCACGACGAAGCTCCCGGACAAGACCGAGATGGCGCTGCGTAAGGTGCTGCCGAAGAAGCACTGGCTCGAGTACAACGGCATCCTGGTGGCATTCGGCCAGACAATTTGTCATCCCACGTCGCCTTGGTGCTCGCGCTGCCCGGTCGCTCACCTATGCCCCCGCATCGGAGTCGCGCGCTCGCGCTGAAGGAGTCTGCTATGATCGGTCCGCTCGACGGTATTCGCATCATCGACGTGACCCAGATGGTCTCCGGTCCGATGGCGACAATGATCCTCGCCGACCAGGGCGCGGATGTTATCAAGGTCGAGCCGCCGGGCATGGGCGACCTGACACGCGCGCTTTCGGGCAAGAGCGCGATGTCGCCGGTGTTCGCCGTGATCAATCGCAACAAGCGCTCGGTCGTGATCAATTTGAAAGAGCAGCACGGCGTCGAGCTGCTGAAAAATCTCGTGCGCGACGCCGATCTGTTTGTGCAGAATTTCCGACCCGGCGCCGCCGAGCGCATGGGAATCGGTTACGACGTTCTCAGCGCTCTGAATCCGAAACTCGTTTACGTCTCGATCAGCGGCTTTGGCGAGAAAGGTCCCTACGTTCACAAGCGCGTTTACGATCCCGTCGTGCAGGCGCTGTCGGGCCTCGCCTCGATTCAGTCCGACAGCACGGGACGTCCGCGGATGTTCCGCCTGATCGTTCCCGACCTGATAACCGCGATGACCGCCGCGCAGGCCATGACCGCGGCGTTGCTCGGCCGCGTGCGCATCGGCAAGGGACAGCATCTGAAGCTCGCGATGCTCGACGCCGTCATTGCGTTCCAGTGGCCTGAGGGCATGGCCGCTTACACCTTCAAGGGCAACGAGGATGTAGTCGTGCGCCAGACCTCACGCGATCTCATCTACGAAACCGCCGACGGCTACATCACGGTCGGCGCGGTCTCGGACGCCGAATGGCAGGGGCTCGCGCGCGCGATCGGTCATCCAGAATGGCTCGACGATCCGCGCTTCAGCACGCCCGCCGCGCGCGTGCGTCACGCCGAGGATCGTCTTTCGCTGACGGCCGAGGCGCTCCAGCACAAGACGTCCGCTGAATGGCTCCGCGCCTTCGATGCCGCCCAGGTGCCATGCTCACCGGTGCTGAGCCGCAAGGATCTTCTGAGCGACCCGCAAATCGCCGCGAATGGGATGATTCTCGAGATGGAGCATCCGAACGGCGGGCCGATGCGCCAGCCGCGGCCGGCGGCGCGCTTCGATGGCGAGGCGACGCAGATTCGCCGCGCCGCGCCGATGCTCGGTGAGCATACCGACGAAGTGATGCAGAGCCTCGGCCTCGAGCGCGCGGCGATCGACGAGCTGCGAGCAAGTGGAATCGTGGCCTGATTCGCTCTTCAAAGATGCGCGCGTGATGCTAGCTTTGGAGCATGACGCAGCAAATCGGATTTGTTGGCCTGGGCGCGATGGGATCGGCGATGGCGGAAAATCTGCTCGCCGCAGGCTTCGAGGTCACTGTTTTCAACCGCACCGCCTCGAAGGCGGCGCCCCTGGTCGCCAAGGGCGCGAAACTCGCCGAGCGTCCAGGCGACGTGGCGCATGCGCACGGGATCGTTATCTCGATGCTGGCCGACGACGCGTCGCTGGAACATCTTGTCACGGGCGAAGCGGCGATCGCCTCGCGCCTCGCACCGCACGGCATCCATATTTCAATGACGACGGTCTCGCCCGCGATCGTGCGCAAGCTCGCGACCGTGCATCACGAGTGCGGCAGCGTCATGGTCAGCGCGCCGGTGTTCGGCCGTCCCGAGGCGGCGGCGGCCAAGAAGCTCTGGATCTGCACCTCGGGCCCGCGCACGGCCAAGGAGAAAGTTAAACCCATACTTGAAGCAATGGGCCAGGCGATCGTCGATTTTGGCGACGATCCCGGCGCCGCCAACGTCGTCAAGGTCGCCGGCAACTTCATGATCGCGGCCGCGATGGAATCGATGGGCGAGGCGCTCGCAATGGTTGAAAAGAGCGGCGTCGATCGCACCGTCGTCATGGATCTCCTCTCCAAATCGCTCTTCGCGTGCCCGGTCTATCAGGGCTACGGCGCGGCGATCGCGCATCGCAAGCATACGCCCGCCGGCTTTCGTCTGCCGCTCGGACTCAAGGACGTGGACCTCGCGCTCAAGACGGCGGCGGAGGTCTCCGCGCCAATGCCCTTGGCGAGCATGCTTCACGATCGCTTTCTCTCTGCGATTGCCAACGGGCGCAGCGAGATGGATTGGTCCGCAGTCGCGCTCGGCGCGTCTGACGATGCAGGATTGTCGAAGCCGAAGTGAACAGTGCCGCGCGTGCATCGCAGACTGAGCACCATCCTCGTGATGCTCGCGTTTCTCGCCGCATTTCTTTTCGAGGCGCGGCCCGCCTCGGCGATCGACTTTTACGAAATCCAGATTTACGAGACTGAAACGACGCCGCAGGGGCACTTCGAGCTCGAGCTTCATTCCAATAGCGTCACGACCGCGACCGGCACGCTCGCGAAGCAGCAACTCAACCCCTACCAGGTCCACGAGACGCTCGAGGGTTCGTACGGCGTCTTTCCGTGGCTCGAGGTCGGTCAATATTTCGCGACGGGGAAATTCAGCAACGGCGAATACAACTACGCTGGGTCGCGCACCAAGATGCACTTCGGCATCCCACAAACCGAGAAGTGGCCGGTGCAGTTGGGCGGTAATATCGAGCTCGATTACATGCGCTTCGAGGCCGAGGAAAACCCGATGACGCTGGAGCTTCGCCCGATCGCGGAGACGGAGTTCAAGAAGTTCACGATCGTCGGCAACTTCGCTTTTGAAGATCCATTCAGCGGTCCCGGCGCGCACAAGGGCTTTCAGTTCGAGCCCTCAGGCATGATCGAGTATGACCTGACGCGATGGGTAACGCCGGCGCTCGAATACTACGGCGACATGGGCGCAATGGAAGCGCTGCCCGGCATCCAGAAGCAGCAACACTTCGTCGTCCCCGCCGCCAACCTGCATATCATCGATCGGCTGGAGCTGAACCTCGGCGTCGGCATCGGCACAACAACCGCCAGCCACGGCATCTTCATAAAATCGATCATCGGCTGGGAGTTTTGATATACCCTTCCTTTGCCTATTCTAACTAGTCAGACTAGACTGAATTTATGAAGTGGCAGGTGCAGCAGGCGAAGGCGCGATTCAGTGAGATGGTCGAGCGTGCGATAAAAGACGGTCCACAGACCATCACACGTCACGGCAAACCCGTCGCGGTGCTCGTCCGCGCCGAAGACTTCGATCGGCCGAGCAAGGGAAGGCGTAGTTTCAAGGAAATCCTTATGTCCGGCCCGGATATCGATCTGAAGATCGTCCGCTCGCGTGAAAAGGCGCGGAAAGTCGACCTCTGATGTATCTCCTGGACACCATTGTGCTCTCAGAACTGCGCAAGAAAGAAAGGTGCGATCCGCACGTTCGGCAATGGTTTCTACAGATCCCTGAACACGAGGTTTTCGTAAGCGTTCTGGCCATCGGCGAGATTCGGCAAGAGATAGAGCGCTTGCGGCGACGAAATCCGCATGGAGTGCATCAACTGGAAGGCTGGTTACATGAGTTGCTTCGATCGCTTGGAGACCGTCTGCTACCGGTAGACAAGGCAATCGCGCAACGTTGGGGCCGGATAAACGCTCACCACCAGTTTTTTGTGGTTGACGCCTTAATGGCAGCTACCGCCGCAGTGCACGACCTTACCTTCGTCACTCGGAACGCCAAGGACGTCGAACGCAGCGGCGTCAGTTGCTTCAATCCGTTCGAAGACTAATCGTTCGCCTTAACCAGGTCGACGCCGTTGCCGGAGGGGTCTGACAGGTTTGCCAGTTGGGGCTTGGGGCGGTTTTCGAGTTTGCCGCCTGCGGCGATGGCGCGCGCGATCACCGCGTCGATGTCTTTGACGTGGAAATCGAGATGCACTGGAGTCCAGTGGCGATGGTATGAGCGTGTGATTTCGCCGGCCGGGCCGGCCGCGATCTTCATGATCCAGATCGTCTGCTCGCCGATCTTCACCTGCGCCCAGTCCTGCTCCGCCTTCACTACTTCGAGTCCGATGCCGTCGCCGTAGAACTTCACTGCGGCGGCGACGTCGTCAACGTCGATACAGATGTCGCATCTCATGATTCACCCCTCCCCTTTTCAACGATGCGCGAGCTTGCGCGCGGTGATGATCGCCGAGCGATGCGTGAAGTAGAGCTTGCCATTCTGGCGCCGTGCGTCGGCGCCGCTTAAGTCCTCGCGGATGTCGCGTTCGATAAACTCGCGGACCTCGGCGGCACGCTCGGGTGGCGTGTAGGTCGTCTCGAGCCAGCGCTCGACGGGATTTGGAATCTCGGCGGTCTTAACGCTCACGACATCGAGTCCGGCCGCCGCGATCATCGTCAGCATCTCGGAAAGCGGAATGAAGCGCGTATGCGACGTGTCGCGCAGCCGCTCAAAATGATTGTGATACGCGGCGCGCTCCGGATGCTCGCTGGCTCCGATGTCCTCGACCACGATTCGCGCGCCGACGCGGCAGACGCGCGCCATCTCGCGCGCGACGTTGGCGGGATTCTGAAAATGATGGAACGAGAAACGGCACACGGCCGCGTCGAATTCGCCGTCGTCGAACGGCAGCCGGCCTTCGACGTCGCCCTGGATGAATCGCGCATTGGTGATTCCGCGCTCGGCGCGCATCTTCTCCGCGATCTTGAGCGGCGCCTCGGTCAGGTCGATGCCAACGACCTCGCGGCATCGCGGCGCAAATGCGAGCGCGATATGACCGGGGCCGGTCGCGAGCTCGAGCACGCGCGTCGTCGCGTCGGGCGCGACAGCCGCAACCAGAAGTGCGATGCGATCGGGATCCTTGATAGTTGGCGAAGAAGCAAACGCGTCGGCCTGGCGTGTGAATTCCTCCTTCACCAACGACTTGTGATCTGGAGCCTGCGTCGGCATCGTAGCGGCCCTCCCGGCGTCGCGATTATTCCATCGGCGGCGCTATCAACCTAGAGTTGCCCCTGCTTGCACGGCTGAAAGGGTTAGTGGTAGCTGAATCATGGATCCGAGCGGCTCCGCCGGATTCCATCGATTTAAACGGAGGACCGACCAAGTTGGATTTCGGCTTTTCTGAAGAACAAGAAATGTTGCGCGATGCGGCCAAGCGCTTCCTGGCCGACAATTGCGAAACCAAGTACGTGCGCCAGATGATGGCCGACGCAACTGCGCATGATCCCGGCTTCTGGAAGAAGCTCGTCGAGCTCGGATGGCCCGGGTTGATGATCCCCGAAAATTACGGCGGCCAGGGCGGCACCTTCCTCGACATGACGGTAATCGCCGAGGAAGCGGGCAAGGTCCTGATCCCCGGCCCGTTCTTCACTTCGGCACTACTCGGCGCTCCGCTTCTGATCGAGGGCGGCTCCGAGGCGCAGAAGAAAAATGTCCTGCCCAAAATGGCGAGCGGCGAGTTTATCGGAACGGTCGCGATCGCCGAAGCCGCGGGACGTTTCGACGCGGACGGGATCCAGCTCAAGGCCTCGAAGAGCGGCTCCGATTACACGATCAGCGGCGAGAAGTTCTTCGTTCCCGATGCGCACGTCGCCAATGGAATCGCGGTCGCGGTCCGCACTGGCGGCTCCGGCGAAAAGGGCGTGACGATTCTGCTCGTGCCGCGCGATACGAAGGGCGTGACCATTACGCAGCTCAAGACCGTGGATATGACGCGGCGTCTGTGCCACGTGAAATTCGACAACGTCAAGGTTCCCGGCTCCGACATCCTCGGCAAGGAAGGCGAAGGCTGGCCGATCCTGCATCGCACGCTCGATATCGCAACGGCGGCGCTGTCGGCCGAGATGGTCGGCACCGCGCAGAAGGCGCTCGACATGTCGGTCGAGTACGCGAAGACCCGCGTGCAGTTCGGCAAGCCGATCGGCTCGTTCCAGGCCGTCAAGCATAAGTGCGTCGACATGATGGTCGCGGTCGAGAACGCGCGCTCGCTCACCTACTTCGCGTGCTGGACCGTGGATACCAAGTCGCCCGAGGCGGCGACTGCCGTGCCGATGGCGAAGGCGTACGCCTCTGATATGGCGAAGAACGTCACGTCCGAGGCGATCCAGGTCCACGGCGGTATCGGCTTCACTTGGGAGCACGATATGCATCTGTTCCATCGCCGCGCACTCGCGGGCGAAGCGAACTTCGGCAACGCGCCGGTGCATCGCGAGGTAGTGGCGAAGTCACTGCTCGACTGATCGGATAACAGAAGAGATAACGGCAGGGCCGCCAGCGCATAGCGCCGGCGGCCCTGCTTCGTTTTGGCAGCATCGAAGCCGCGCCGCGCGCCGTCTTAATGGCGGGCAGGGACGCCCACCCTGCTATTTTTTTCGGAGCACAACCTTGCAACTCTTAATGATGGCCGCCATTCGATCTGAATGAGGGGCGGCCCTTGCGCGGTGCTAGTGCGCAAGGGTCGTTAGTCAATGAATACGCGAGAGAGACTTCAGGCTTGCTGCAGCCAGGCCGGGGAGAGGCCGCGGCGGCCCAGGATCTCCATCACGCGAGCGGGCTCGCCGAGATCGCTCCACTCGATGCCGCGGATTGGCAGTACGCCCATCTCCGGCGAGAAACGCTCCAGAATCTCGGTCGAAAACCCGACATTCGGCAGGTTGGGATATAGCGAGCGCATCACGCGATGCTCCGAGCGCGTGCCGAGCGAGGTCCAGACCGCGTCGAACTTGCTGTACAGCTCCGGTACCGAGCGCCTGAACAGCTCGAGCATGTTGCTCACGCCCGAGACCATCACGAAACTGTTCCACAGGCAGCCCCGGCGAAAAAGCTGGTCAGCTATAGCTGGTGATGGTTTTTCCCAGAATCGTCGGATTCCACGTAGCCCGTGGAAGGCGAACGGCGTCGGCATCGAGGTGCTGCCGGCGGGATCAATCCAGCCATACTGGACTTCAGGGCCTTCGGCCGGGATCCCGAGCATCACAGTGAGCCCCGGCATCTCATGGACGGCATCGAACGCGACTTCGACGTGACGCATGAAGCGCTCGTCGTCGCTGATGTAATGATCGGAGGGAAAGAAGGCGATGGTCTCGGCGCCGCGATCTGCGGCTCGCAGCAGCGAATACAGGATACCAGCGGCAGTGCCGCGATTTGCAGGCTGAACGAGGAGATTCGTCTCGGGCAGGCCACCGACGTGCGATGCGTAAAGATCTTCATGCTCGCCATTGAGCAACAGCATCGTCTCGGCCGGCTTGAACATCAGCGCAATCCGGCGCCGCGTCTGCGAAAGCAGGGTCTCGTTGCCGAGTATCGGGCAGAACTGCTTGGGGATCTCGAAGCCAGTGATTCGGCGGGTCAGAGGACGCAGACGCTGGCCATCCCCACCGGCCAATACGATCGCGCAACGAAGCTCGCTCGCCGTTTTCAAGAGTGGCACGTCTCTCTCCTGCGGGCGGTGCTCCGCCCCCAATGCGGTCCGGTTCAGCCTAAGAGTCGATATTCAATTTGAGATCCAGCAGTCACCAGCAATTTTGCTGCCATCTTTGCGATGGCGCGCGAATTGGAGTTTTACATCGCGCACACAAGGCCAGATGGGTCAAACTCAGGGTTAGATGCCATCTTTCGAAACAAGTGACGTGTGAAGAAAGAAAAAACTTCATTTCGCGAGGCTCGGAGTAAGTTAAGATTCCGCTACGATCGAACGCTCGCGAGCGCGATTAAAGCGAAGGCGTTTGTGCTGGCGTCAATTATCGGACGACAGCGCCCGTTCGCGGCCACTTTAACCGCCGGTCAAATGATCGCAGCAGAATGCGATCATGGTTTCGGAGGCGATGCTGGAATCGCAAGCACAAATCCTTGCTTCGACGATTCGAGGAAGTTGCCGAAGTCGACGCGAAACACCGCTCGGGCCACGTCGCTAACAGACTCTCGCTCGATCGCGCCGCCGACAGGCGCGATCGCATAGCCATGCGATTCGAGCAGCTCCGCGTCTGACTTGGGCGCGATTATCGGCAGGTCCGACAAAAGCGCGCTGCTCAGATCGGGCCCGCTCATCACCTGCGTGGTTCCACCCGACGCAAGGCGAACATAAGACGCAAGCGGTTCGGGCCCGACGAAAGATATACGCGAGGCGGTGGGTCCAACCGCGGCCACGACCTGCTGTCCAAAATCCGGCAACAGCCATGGCCGGAGCAGAACACTCGCGAGCGGAAAGAAAAGGAAAATGCCGACCGCCAGCCGCATCAGCAAGTCGGAAGTCCTGATGCGTCGGATCGCCAACAAAATCGAGACGGCGAACGCCGCGCACGCCATCCCACTGGTAATCGTCAAGCCGTCGCGGTTCAGGAGCATCGCGAAGATGGAGAATGCCGCCAGCGCCACCATGACGATGGCCGCAGCCGCTTCCAGAGCGACACGCGAGGCGTGCGAATCGAGCTCAGCCAGCGCCCCGGCAATCACGACAGCGAGCAGTGGGCACGCGGGAAGAAGATAGTGCCCATTCATCGTGGGATTCAGGCCGAACGCGATCGCATAGAGCAAGGCGAATCCTGCCGCGAAGCGCGCGAACTCCGATCTCATGATTGAATCGGCTCGGGCCTGGGCAACTCGCTCCGCGATCAGCACGATGCACCACGGCAGGAAGAAGAGTACGTATTGCGCAACCATCGCCAGCATGCGTAGCGGCGTTGCGACGATTCCGAGCGAGATGCGCGCCCGCACCTGGTCGTTGAACATCACGTGCGTGAACAAACTGCCATGTGCGTGCAGCGTCGCGAGGAACCATGTGACGGGAATCGCGAGTCCGACCGCCAGCGGAATCAGCGGAATCACGCGACGCCGCCGGTCGGCGACGAACGTCGCGGCGAAGAGCCATATGTATGCGAGAAAGATCAGACCTGGGACACCCTTGGCCATGATCGCGAGTCCAGCGCCGAGGTACGCATGCCATCCGTCGCCCGCCGACGGCGTCTCAGCGAACATCAGGCCGAAAAATCCGTACACACTCCACGCGATGAACATCGCGAGAAAAATGTCGGGATTGGCGCGAATCGCCGCGAGAATAAAAACCGGCGTACTCCCCAGGATGAGCATCGCGAGAATCGCGGCCGGAGCGCGCGGCGTGACGCGTATCGCGAGCGCGTGAGTAATTAGGAGCGTCACGACGCCCGCGAGTATCGAGGGCAACCGCGAGGTGAGCGCGCTGATCCCGAAGGCCCGGTAACTCGCAGCTATCAGCCAGTAGGTCAGAATCGGCTTCTGAAAGCGCGGGTAGCCGGTGTTGTAGTACGCAGTGCCCCAGTCTCCCGACTGCACCATGCGAATCGAGGCGTCGGCGTACAGATGCTCATCGACGTGCGCGAAATAAAAATCATGCGCGAGCGGCCAGAGGCCGGCGCAAAATCCCACGACGACCAGCAGCGCCGCGAGTGCGTGTCGCGATTTCAATGAATCCGGCGCAAGCCTCAGAACTTCGCGCCCCACGAATCGGCATACACCAGTTGATCGACAGGGCGGCGAATGAGCGGGCCATGTCCGCGTCCGACCGGATAGCCAATCGGGATCGCGGCTGCCGTGTACCACGGATCAGGAATGCCGAGCAGCGCGCGCACCTCGGGCTCGCGCTCGCAGAGCAGCGTCGTCAATACGCATCCCAGACCCTCGGCGCGGCACGCCAGCAGGAGATTCTCGACAGCGGTGTAGACCGAGCCGCCGCCGACAACCGATGGGCGATTCTTCTGCTCGGAATCGGTGATCGCCATGAACTTCGGATTGAAGCAAAACATCGCGATGACCGGCGTCGAGCCAAAATGATCAGCGAGAAAGTCGCCGGCCATGAGTGTGCGCTCGGTGCGCTCGCGCGCATCGGCAGGCATGTCGGCCGGGAACGGACGATAGCGCTTGGTGTAGTTGTGCCAGCGATCGGCGTAGAGCTCGCCCAGGCGCTGCTTCTTCGCGCCGTCGCGGACCGCGACGATTCGCCACGGCTGCTGATTGCCGCCGGTGGGTGCAAAGGTCGCGGCCTCGAGCACGCGGTGCAGCACGTCGGCGGGAATCGGATCGGGCCTGAGCCGGCGCACCGCGCGCAGCGTGCGCATCGCTTCGTAAACGTCCATCTGGGCCATGTCGAAAAACCTCCAGCGGAGTTATCGCACAATCGGAGCAGCGATGCGCATCGGGCAATAGCGGCACGACGAGCGACGCGATAAAGGAGGATCTGACGCGAATATGGCAGAACAGAAAACAGCCGCGAAACCGTTTCGAGCCGAGCGGCCGCGACGCTCGCGATGGGGCCGGCGGTTGCTTTTTGTGATCATCTTAGGACTGGTCGCGGGATTCATTCTCACCCGCTACGATATGCATCCGAGCGCGGAGGGCAATCAGCCGGAGAGCGTGTTTCAAGCCACGCTCGTGCAATCGTATCCGACGATCTCGCGCGCCACGAATCAGATCGCGAGCCAGGCTGCCGGCGGCAGCTCGATGACAGCGAGTCAATTGCTGACCGCCGCTGCCAATGACGGCTTTCGCCGCCTCGACGATGCCTCGCTCGGCAAGCTGTTGTGGCTCAGCTCGGAACTGGCGAATCGGGCTAATACGCAGAGCTGCGCGATGCTCTGGAGCGGAGGCGCGGGCGAGGCGTTCGTCCCGGCGATCGAGCAACTTCCGGTGGATCAGCAACGCAAGTGGGGCAGGATCTACGATCGCGCTGCGCTGGCCTCGATCAACGGGCTTCCGGTGCGGCGCGCGCCGAATCCCCAGGACTTCCAGGCGGCACTGAGCAGAACGATGATGTACATGCCGGCCAACGATCTGAATGCGATCAAAGCGATGATCAACGATCCCGTCCATCAGAGCGACGCGCAGAAATGCGCCGCGGTCCGCGCGATCTACGCGGGAATGATGCGGGCGGATTACGCCGATGCGATAACGGTCGAGCGCGGACTTTTGCATCAATGAATTCCGCGTGTGCGATCGCGTTTACATGCTCGGGAATTGAAACTTAAAGCGATCGCGCATCACGTCAACGGCGTTGATATCTTCGGGAGTGTATTGCAGGCGGCCGAGCGTCGCTTTCATCGCAGCCGATGCGTTCTTCATCAGGTTCGCGCCCACAACGGGCGGCTGCCAGGGAAGCTGACTCGAAGGAAAAATCATGTCGGGGTCGAGAATCCCGACGCTTGGCGATTCGGGCGAGTCGTAGAAGAAAACGTTGTTCAGTTTGCCGTCGGCCCAGATAAGATCGTTCTGACCGAGCTGGTTGTACATCTGCTGGAGCGCGGTGGCCTGTTGCGGGGTGAGCTGCGCCTGCGACGGCATCTGCACATTCGACCACTTCCCGCCCATGACATTGTCCATGATGATATGCGGCGGATCGCCGTTCGCGCCTGCCGACGCCTGATAAACGGCGGGAGTTTTAACCCCGGCCGCATTGGCCAATTCCGCGCCTTCCAACTGCCGCGTGATCGAGTCTGCGCCGATTTCGCCAGGGCGCACGATCTTGATCACTTTGCTTGGGTCTTCCGCCATCTGGTAAACGGCGCCGAAACCGCCGGGCGATCCGACCATGTTGCCGAGTTGAACCGGCTGGCCGCCCACGACGATCGTCTTGCCCGCCAGATTTTCCCACGAGTTCGAAACCGCCGCGCCCGTGAGCGGATTGGAAGGAGTGCCCGCTCCATCTGCGGGCGGGACCGACTCCTCAGGCGGAGATCCTCCGCCTCCCGCGGCAGGTTGGGTACGGCTCTGGCCGCCGGCCTGAGCGGTCTGCGTCGAGGTCGAACTGCTCGCCTCACCCGGCGCGGGACCTCCGCCCTGCTCATTCGGTCCGCCGCCGACGCCTCCCCCAGCGCCGCCGGGAGGTTCGGATCCGCCGCCTGAGCTGACACTTCCATTATATGAACCGCCGCCGGGATTGGTGCCGAGATTGCCTGCCGCCGCGCCTCCCATCCCCGCGAGCGTCGTCGCCTCCTGCCTTGCCGCGCCGATGCCTGCGGTCGTTGCGGCGGCGATCGAATTGCCTGCGGTCTGGAGCGCGCCCATCCTGCCGGCGCCGTTCTGAATCGCCTGCCCGTATGCACCCTTGAGTGCGCCCGCCGAAGCGCCGAGGCCCTTGCCGATCACTGCGCCCGTGAACGCATAGCCGACCTGTCCGACAGCGGCCTGCGGGCTCATCGGTGTCGTCCACTGATTTCGTTGTCCGTTGGCAACATTGCCGACGGCCTGGTTTGCCTGCTGCAGGCCGCTGCTACCGCCAGGCAGCTTGTCGGCGAGACTGTTGGCCGCTTCGTTCAAGTAATAGAGCGGCGAATGACCGTTGATCGCGAGCGGGCCCGTGTATGGCTGTCCAGTTCCAGTGCTCGGCGGCGGCGCCATTTTCTGCGCAAGGCCATTGATCCAGTCGTTCAGACCCTTGAGGATGCCGGGGCTTTGATTGCCTGGATTCGAGGATGAGTTCTGCGGTGAAGCTGACGGTTGTGAAGGGTTGACTTGTTGTGCACCGGGATACTGGGTGTTGTTCGGCGGATTTTGCGATCCTCCCCCCGAGGGGTTGGGCGAACCTCCGCCCGCGATCGGATTAGCGCTAATCGGCGGCGGCGCAGTTCCCGATGGATTGCCCCCACTGTTTGGAGAACCACCGCCGCCGCCTGCGACAGGATTGCCGCCGCCAGCTCCACTGGGCATCGACGGGTTGCCGCCGCCGCTCGGCGCATTTCCAGGACCCGGTTGATTCGGCGAAGTTGGTGCGCCGCCGCCTGAAGGAGTTCCGCCCGCCGGCGATCCATTCGGCATCACGTTCTGCACGAGATCCGACAGGAGCTTGCCGGCCTGCGCCATGATCTGCGCGAGGCGTTGCTGATGGCGCGAGGCTTCGATCGCGCGATCGCGCTCGATCGCGGTCAACGTGTTTTGATGGCGCTCTTGTTCGTTAGCCAGGGCCTCCTGCTTTACTTCGCCCGGCATGTTGCTGCGCTGGATACTTTGATCGGCCTCGTCATGACTGACGTTCTCCGAGCGCTCGCTGCTATCGAAAGCGGAGTCGGCTGAGTCGTGACGATCGTCCTCGGAGGCGACGGCCTCCTGGGTCTGAAGGTCGCAGCTGTTGCATACGTCGACCGAGACGCCCGTACTGAGCATCGTCGAGTTCTGCGCTCTCGCGCGAGGGGCGAAGGCGAGCGACGCAGCAAAGAGCGCTGCGAATGAAAGTAACGCGACGAGCTGACTCGAGCGTCCGACCGAACGTGGTAAAGTCACGCTACGCCTCCAGCGCGCTGTGCGGACAGAGAGGTCTGCGCATCGGAGACTGTGCGAGAATTTCCGTTGACGGTCAAACTTTCGAAGAGCGCACCAAACCTGGCATTTGTTCGCATCGAGCATTGGGTGATGAAGCGCCAATCGCCCTCACCGGTGTTGCACGCGATTATCGCGCGTCAGGCACCCTCTCCCGTGACCACGGGAGAGGGGCTTCGGAGAATTTCCTATTTTCCTGCCGGGCGGGGGGCTGAGTCGGCGGCGGCTTTCTGGGCTGGGGCGAGGCTGAAGGGTCCCGTGGCAGCGCTCTTTGCGAATGCTTCGACTGCTTTTTCGTCGGAGCTGATCGCTTTCATTATCGCGCCGGCGACCGCGCCCATCAGCTCGACCTTCTTGGCCGTCACTCGCGCCGCGCTCAGCTCGATCGAATCGAGCTGGCCCTGGAATCGCGGGATAACGTGGCGGGCGAGCAACTCGTAGCTGCGGAACATCTTCTCGCGCGGCGCCCAATCGTGAGCGAATGCGAGCACGGTCCCGTAACCACCCGAGAGCTGCTTCAGCTTTTCGAGCTTTTCGATCGCATCCTCAGGCGTGCCGAAGATGCCACCGCCCATCTCGTTCATGAACTTCGCCGCTTCGTAACCGTCATCGAAGTTCTTGCCGTCCGGGCGCCCGAGGATTCCGACCACGTACTCGTTGTTCCAGCGCTTGAGGCCTTCGGCGACGTCGCGCAGCGCTTCTTCCTTGGAATCGGCGATATGGAACGGCATCACGATTCGCCAGTTTTCGCGATCGACCTGCTGCCCGTGCTCCTTGGCCGACGACTCGGCAAACGACCACTGCGTCTTCAGCGCGCTGAGACCCTCGGGCAGATACGATCCGACCGACAGCACGCCGACGCCGTATTTTCCCGCGCACTTCATCCCGGCCGGCGAGATCATCGACGCGACCGCGATCGGCAACTTGCGCTGTATCGGGCGCAGATGCAGTGCCGCGTCGCGCAGTCGATACCATGAGCCATCAACCGTGATCGGCTCGCGTTCGGTGAGCAGGCGGATGATGACGCCGAGGCCCTCGTCCATCTGATCGCGCTGAACGATCGGATCGATGCCGAGCATGAAAGCGTCCGATGGCAGCGCGCCCGGGCCAACGCCGAGCATCGCGCGCCCGCGGCTCAGATGGTCGAGCATCACGATTCGCTGCGCGACTGTGAACGGATGGTGATACGGAATCGATACTACGCCGGTGCCAAGCTTGATTCGCTTTGTGACCATCGCGGTTGCGGCGAGGAACATCTCCGGCGAGGCGATCGTTTCCCAGCCGCCCGAATGATGCTCTCCGACCCAGAACTCGTCGTAGCCGAGATCGTCGAGCAGCGTCGCGAGCTGCAGGTCGCGCTGCAGTTGCAGGGTCGGGTTTTCGCCGATCGGATGATGCGGGGCGAGAAACACACCGAAGCCAAGACGGTCGTCCATTGTCGAATCTCCTTTGATGCTGGTTCCTACTTATTACTCGGATTGAGGACGGCAAACTATGCAAATCGAGGCTCCTGCGCGGGGCGATTTTCGTGATAAGCTCGCGCCGCTTTTCCCACTCAAGAGCAAGGAGCATCGGATGAAGACTGAAACCATCGAATACAAGGACGGCGACGTAACGCTCCGCGGCTACCTCGCCTATGACGAAACCAGGCAGGGCAAGCGCCCCGGAGTGCTGGTGATGCCGGAGGCGTTCGGCCTCGGCGCGCACGCCAAAGAGCGCGCGGAGCGTATCGCCGCGCTCGGTTACGTCGCGTTCGCCGGCGATCCATATGGCGACGGCATGCAGTTCACCGATCTGCAGAAGGCGATCGAAAAAGCGATGACGCTCTTCGGCAAGCCCGGCGCATTACGCGCGCGCGGCCGCGCGGCGCTCGACAAGCTCAAGTCATTTCCGCAGGTCGATGGAAATCGCCTCGCGTCGATCGGCTTCTGCATGGGCGGGACGTTTTCGCTGGAGCTCGCACGCGCAGGCGAACCGTTGCGTGGGATTGTGTCGTTCCATGGCGGATTGCAGACGCAGACGCCCGCAGAGGCCGGCAAGGTCAAGGCTAAGGTGCTGGTTTGCACCGGGGCCGACGATCCGATGATCCCGGTTCAGCAGGTCACCGACTTCGAAGCCGAGATGACCAAGGCCGGCGCCGATTGGCAGGTCATCAGCTACGGCGGCACCGTTCATAGCTTCACGAATCGCGATGCCGACCAGCTCGGGAATCCCGGCATCAAGTACAACAAGTCCGCCGACCAGCGTTCGTGGAACTCGATGGTGTCGTTCTTCGAGGAAGTCTTCGCAGCGTAACAATCAGTCAGCGGCAAGAATCGATGCGGCGAGGCATTCGTGCTTCGCCGCATTTTTTCGTTATTAACCCGGGAGTTGTGCGAATGCCTGCTGCAAATCTGCGGCGGGCACCGTGCTGACCATGATCGCGAATACCGCATAGCGATTGGTCTCCGCGATCGAGTAGCCCTTGTACTCGTAAATGTGAATTCCCTTGACGAGCTGGCCGCCGGGCGGAAAGGCAATCGCGTCGGCGCGATAGATGATGCACATCAGTGTGCCGCGGTTGCCCTTGTACATGCTGTATCCGACGACGCGGCCGTCAGGCGCGTGATCGATACGCCCGCCCGCGACGCTGAGCCCCAGTGACGAAAAATCCCACGCCATCGGAACACCGAACTGGGTTATAAACGAGGCGGCGAGCTCGGCGGCGGAGTCAGACGGGATATTCGGCGCGAAGTTTTGCTGCGACTTTTCGAACGTGGCGATCGCGGAGTCGAATGCCGGATTCGTTTGAAAGCTTGCGCGGAGAAATACCACTGCGACGAGGCAGGCTGCGATCGCGCCCGCTGCAATCCAGCTGAAGGTCCGGCCGAGCGATCTGCTGCGTTGCGCCGCCGCCCTTTCGGACTCGCGATCGACTTCGTCGAGCGCCGCCAGGATCCGATCGCGCAACTCCAGCGGCGCGCGCACAGCGGTCAGAGTTTGCATCTCAGCTTTCATCGCAGTTTCAGCAGCTAGCTTCTCCTGGCATTCAGCGCATCCGGCCACGTGCCGTTGCGCCTCACGACGCTCTTCGCTCTCGACCTCGCTGAGATACCGATCGACAAATTGTTGATGATCGATCGCCGCGATATCGCGCCGGGCCTCGGAATCAGGCACTGGCAAGCCCTCCGGGACCGCGCAACGGCGCGAGCGCATTGCGCATCAGCGCTCGTCCCCTGGAAATCTGCGCACGCAAGGTCTCGACCGGGATCGCCAGGACCTTCGCCGCCTCTCCATAGTTCAAGTTCGCGACGTCGACCATCACCACCGCCGCCCTGCAGTCGGCTGGCAAACTCTGCAGCGCGCGATCGACGCCGGAATCTTCAACTGAGCGTCGCCCCTTAGCCGGTCCGCCAACCGACGCGGTGTCAGCTGCGGCGACTGCGGGCGCAGGCTGCGCTAACGATTCCGCGCGAACGATGTCATGCAGGATTGACAGCAGCCACGAGCGGCAGTTCGCCGCGATTCGACCGTTGAACGCGCGATACGCGCGCACCATCGTTTTTTCGCAGAGATCGTTCGCCTCGTCCTGGCTGCGCGAAAGATAAAGCGCCGCCGCAAAGAGAACGTTCAGTTCCGGCAAGACCTCCCCTTCGAAGCGTTGCCGCTTGGCTGACTTGATTCCCATTCAAAAAACGCCGCGCAACTTAACCTTCAACCGGGTGCTGCGGCTAAAAGTTCCCAAATCGAGGCGCACAAGCCAATAGACGTATCGCGCAAACGCGACCGCCTGCGGCACGGCAATTCAGTTCCGTCCGCGCACCAAATCGAAATTGTACTGAAACTGCATCAGCAGGATATTCTTGCCCTTGAAGTTACCGCCCGCATAGGCGCTGTACTTGTCGTTTGAGAGCACGCCAATAAATTCGAGCATCAGCAGATACTTGTTGGTCCACGGCGGTGTCAGAACTATATTCGGAAAGAACTCCCATGTATTGCCATCGGGATTGAAGATCGCCGTCGGCGTCGGCACGACTGCGCCCCACCACCAACTCGTGCTCGCACTGAACAGGAGATTCTCTTCGTTATGGCGCCAATGCTCCGCGTATCCGCCATAGACCAGATCTTTGTTGGGGCTCAGGATCGTGTAGTTGTTCCATTCCAGGTTTAGTGTGAGCGCGCCGGTGCGTGAGAGCCACGGCGTTGCGAGACCATCGACGTCGAGCGCAGCGAGCGTGTTCAGCGTGCTCGAATATACGACGGCGCTCGGCCGCGCGGTATTGAGCGTGTTGAAGGGCGTGCGATCTTGCCATACGCCTTCGGTGCGCAACACGAAGGGCACGTTCGCCAAGGCGCCGACCGGAATATAGATCGGGCGATTCAATGTGATACCGACATCGTTCAGCTCGGGATAACGAAACTGAAACGTCTGACCGATCTGCGGTGTGCCGTTAACGAACATGGTGTTGTTGAGCTGATGACCGTGCCAGTAAAGCGCCGTTATCTCGGCGTCCTCAACAAGCGTATGCAGCCGAAATCCTTCGACCGAATTCGCCCAAGTGTCTGAGGGCAGGCGGTAGGTTTGCACCTGGCTAACGAGATTCGTCACTTGCGGAAATGCAGCTTGCATCCCGGGCGGCGTTTGCGCGGGCGTCGTGAACGGATACGGATAGGTATCGAAGCGCGCGCCGCCGGGCGGCTGGAGGTTCACTGAACCCGCGATCGAGTGCAGACCGGCGTAGCGGTTGTCGGCGTAATCGACGTTGGTGTACATCGGCTGCCACGCGGGCGCCCATACGCCTTCGATGAAGTTGTCGGTGAAGGGACCGGCCTTGGGCAGGTTCAAAATCGGATGGACCATCCAGAGCGGCAGGCGCGACTGCTCGAGGTTGGCGAAGCCGAAGTTCCAACTCAGATCCTGCGGATTGATAACATCGCCAACGCGAAACGATAACGACTCGCCCCACGTTACGATCTGGCGCCCGAGAAATAGTGTCAACGGGCCAGTGGTATTTTTCCAGAACGCATCGCGAACAGTATACTGGTTATAAAATTGCGACTGGCTCTTATCGTAAACCTGTTGCTCGCTGAGAATATTAGTCGATTCCCACGGATATGGCGGCTCGTAGACGCCCCAGAATCGGACGAAGAACTTGTTATTGCCGTCGAGTACGTAGTTGGAGTCGGCCTGGATCCAATTGCGTTCGACAGAAAGTGAATTTGCGCCGTGATGCTCCCCTGCCGCGCGCCCGAAGTTGGTTAGCTCGGCGGAGCTGGCCCACATCCCGCTCGTGTTGCTCAAAAGACCCGTAATCGATAGTCCGCTGAGCGGAGAATCGGAATGACTGAGATCGAGCATCGGCTGCGCTGCGCCCGTGAAGATGCTGCGACCGAACTGATCGGCTAAATTAAGCGATAAATCTTGCGCCCGAGCCTGCTCGGAAAAGCTCGCGACGTAAACCAGCGCCGATATGATCAGGATCGCGAGGCTGCGCGACCGCACCGCCTTGTAAGCTTCCAACGACAACGCGATAGAGCCTACTGCACGATTTTCATCAGTCCTTCAGGGCTGGCGTAGCGGCTGACGTCGAAGTAACCGTTGCGCGCGCAATCGGAATTGATACAGGCATGCAGGTTCGGCTCGACACTCAGATGTTTGTCCTTGAAATTAATCAGAAATGAAGTATTCGAACCCGCTACCGACTGTACTACGTCATTCGCTGTGCCGGGGATTGCCTGCGGATATGAGATGATCATTTGCGACTTGAATAGCTGATCGGCGGAATCGTATAGGTCGAGTTGGGCAGCGGCGAAGTAGTTTTCCTTGTCCACGTATAGTACTCGCTTGCGATAGCAATAGCCGTCGGCGAATTGAGGCAGTCGCTCAAGCGCGATGACGTAGCTGTCGCGCAGTTCCCACCTGCCGGCCGCGGGTTTCGGAAACGGCACGACACCCGCGCCGCCGGCGTAGAAGAATCGCGAATCGAGTCCGACTGCGGTACCGGGAGAATCGAAAGCCGCGGGCGTCGCGTGCACGAGCGCGAGGATTTTCTTTTCGCCGAGATAGTCAACTTTGAAAAGCTGCGGCAGCCCCGGAGGTCCGTTGTTCTCGTCATCGACGAGGTAGTCGCTGCCGAATACCGGAGCGCATCGCGCAGCCTGCGACAGCCGCAAAGAACGTCTTAGTGCGGGAACGTACTCGTACAGCTCGTCAACCTTTGTGGGATCCGACGGCAGCAGATCGAGCAGGGTCGAGTACCTGGATTGTTCAGGCGAGAGCTCCTCATCAAATTTGGCCGTGTACACGGATGGATTCGCCTCAGGGACTGCCGCTGGCATTGCGGGATCGCTCAGGAACGTGAGCTGCGATTGCACATAAGTCGATTCCGAAGTCTGCGTCATATCACCTGCGGGATCGAGGCTATAGGAAAAATTCGGCGCGCCCTGAACTCGCGGCTGATAGCGGTAGTAAGTATCCCAGAAGACTCGCTCTCCGGTGAGCGCCGGGTCGCCCTTCTGCGGCTCGGGGAACGGCAAGCCCGCGACATAGCCAGTCGGCACGTAGCCGCCATCGCGAGTCTTGGTCAGCGCTGTGCGATTCGCATAGCGAGCCGTGTCTTGCAGATATTTCGCGGGCAGCGGAATTGAAATCGTCGGACCGATTTCAATCTCGATGTTCGGCGGCAACCGCCAGAAATGCGAGCCCTCGAACAGCGCTATCATCCCCGCGGACATGAACTGTTTGTAGCGTTGCCAATTCTGGAGCGTGATCCTGCTGCCGGGCGCGATTGACGGCTCGTCCGATGCGATCGCGGCGGCATAGCCTTGCGCACGCGCCGAGCATTCGAAGGCGCAGAAAACCACGCCCGCAAGCACAAAAATACTGGCCGCAGCTAAAATCGCTGACGCTCGATTACCGGATTGTTTCAAGATTCGAAATGTTACCCGGAAACTGCTTCGCACCGCGCGAAATAGGTCTCCCGAAAAAAGATAGGCATCGGGATCAACCTACGGCAAGTAACTTTTTTTGGACGGTGAACGGACGATGCAGCTGGGCGGGAATCTGCGCAGCAGTCTGTCGCGCGCCGGCGCGCGACCAAATAGCTTACTACATCACTGCGGGTAGGGCGGCGTTGATCGGCGTCTCTACCGAATAAACCTGGCCTCGAATCAGTCCGAAAAAGTACGTTGGCTGCCGAATGCTGTTACCGACATGCACGTTGAAATAAAGCTGTCCGATTCTCGCCAGGGCCTCGATGCCGGCGATGTTTGTCGCGGGTGCCGGTCCGATATTGTTCGCGGCGCAAGCTGGAGGCGGGCGCAAAGAACTTGGCGGCCAGTTTGCCTCGTCAACGTCCGCATCTGTCACGGTCTGAGAGAAGAGATAAGTGTTGGAGTCCACCTGGGAGAAAGTCTGTGTGAACGATCCAAATATGTTGAAGTTGACGACTATGGGACCTAGCTGTCCGGGCAGTCCGCAATGAAGGTGAAAGGCCGCGATCTGCGATGGATTGAGATTTTTGAGATAAAACGTGACCTGCACCTGGGTCAGATAAGGATCGAATTCGAGTAGTCCGATCGCGGTTGTCGTTTCACCGCTCGAAGGACCAGGCTCCTGCTGCGGGCTGGGAAACGCCTGGTAGCTTGTTGATGGTGCGGCGGTCGGCTGCTGCGCGGCGGCAGGCTGGGTCGCAGCGATCACTAAGAGCGCGAGCGCCGCGGCAGTTAGCATCCAGCTTGTTCTACGAACTCGTTTCTTCAGATCGAGACCTCCTCGTGATTTAGGGTTGCGACTACAGATTCTCTGGTACTTTAATTGGCTTAATTAGACAGAAAGGGGCAAATTTTGGCAAGCCGTAATGGACGGTTTTGTTAACTGCCTGCTATCATAGAACATCTGTTTTCGGTTGAGCGTAGAGAATCGCCGCGACGCACGAGGCGGTCGATGCGGCGGACTAGCTTTGGCCGGTTGCCGGACTGACGGGAGCAGAGAAATTAGACAGGCCGAGCATGAGAGCTCCGGCCAGGATCGCGGACGCCGGACTAATTTAAGCGCTTCAAAATAACCGCTTCAAAACTTGGAGAGAGACAATCGCGCAAAGGCGATCTTCCGCCGAGCGAAATAAGCATCCGGAGCGTATGCGCCGGGCTACTTTTTTCAGGTTATTCGAGCGCGATTCCTGATGTACACAACGGACACTGTGGAGGTTCCCAGAGCTGGCTTGCCGGCATCGGTGCCAGGCATTCGAGCGAGGCGCCCTTGCTCGCGGCAAGAGCCGAGGCCTGGTCGATTCGTGCCATGAGCGCGCCGATCGCGACGACAGTGGCGCCGCAGGTTTCGAGGTCTTCGATCGCGCCGCGAACCGCCGACCCCGCATTGATCACATCGTCAACAACCGCGACGCGCTTTCCTGTCAGGAACGAGCGCAGAGCTGCCGGAATCCGATAGCCCGTGGGGAAAAGGCGACTCGGATCGGTCCGCACAAACTGCTCGGCGAAGACGAACTCCGCTCCCATTTCCTCGGCAACCATCTGCGCAAGTAGCGCACCCTCGACCAGCGGCCCGCAGACAAGCTCGGCGTTGTGTCTGATCATCCGACGCGCGAGTTGCGATGCGAAGTTGCGAAGACGCCGCGGATTCGTGTACGCGCGAGGAATGTCGAGCCAGAGGTCGCCGTGATGGCCGGACTCGAAACGGAAATGTCCCTTGCGCGCGGCAAACAACTCCAGGATTTCTGGGCTCGACATTAGCAACCCGGCCAAGCGCGTAAGGCGCTCCCTCTCGACGATCGCGGCCTTTCGGCAATGTCAGGAGAATTTACTGGTTGCGGGGGAAGGATTTGAACCTTCGACCTCCGGGTTATGAGCCCGGCGAGCTACCAGACTGCTCCACCCCGCGGCGGAATAGTATCTGCCGCTCGGATCACCGGTCAATATGATCGGAAAATTACTGCCCGAATATTTCGCGCGTCGAAAAGCCTGCGGCACAATCGTCGCAGGCTGTTCTCGCGATCCAGAAGAGCGAGCGGACGCGTTGTCAACCGGCCAGGATCCGGATGTTACAGTCGCGATGCTTCTTGCCAAATTCGATGATTTCTTTTTCGGTGGGAGTCGCGTCAGCCTTGGCATCCGTCAGCATCAGCTGTTTTGCCAGGGCGTTGTCGATGCCATCGGCCTCGACGTCAAGGTTATGGTCGTCGCAAATGATGAAAGCCATCTATCAAAGCACCTCGTAATCTTCCCAAACTAGCCGATGCCGCCGCGCGAGTCAGCATCGCGCCCGGGCGCGCTTCACGATCGCATCGCGTCTCACGCCCTCGCGCCAAAGTGTGATAAGCGTCGGGCGACGAACTGATTTCGGGAGCATCGCACATGAGTCTTAAGGGAAAAGCCGCCGCGATCGGTATCGGCGAACTCAAACCGCTCAAGGAGCCGGGCAATCATACGGCGCTCGGCCTGATGGCGACGGTTGCTGCCGAGGCGATCGCCGATGCCGGCCTCGAAAAGAAAGACATCGACGGGTTCCTGGTCGGCGTGCCGTTTGCCGATCCGGGTTTCATCTATCCTGCGAGCGCGGCCGAAGTCCTGGGCCTCGAATGCAAGATGCTGAACCAGGTCGATATCGGCGGTGCGAGTCCCGCCGGGATGATCTGGCGCGCCGCCGCCGCGATCGACGCCGGGATGTGCAACGCGGTGCTATGCCTCGTCGCCGACCTGAACAAAGCCGGCGACCAGCGCCCGCCGACTGTCTCGGTGCAACGCGAGTTCGAGTCGCCCTACGGCAATATCGGCGCGAACTGCGGCTACGCGATGATCGCGCGCCGCCATATGCACGAGTACGGCACCACCTCCGAGCAGATGGCGAAGGTCGCCGTCGATCAGCGCACCAACGCGCTCAAGAATCCGCTCGCCACTTTCAATGACAAGCCGATCACGATCGCCGACGTGCTCAAGTCGCGCGTCATCGTCGATCCCCTGCACCTGTTCGAGATCGTAAGTCCGGTAAGCGGCGGAGCGGCGGTGATCGTGGCGTCGCCGGAAGTCGCCAAGCGCGCGAAGCATCCGCCGATCTGGCTGCAGGGCGCCGGCGAGTTCGCCAATCATTCATCGATCACGTACGCGCCATCGCTGACCGAATCGCCGATCAAGACCGCGGCGGATTCGGCCTTCAAGATGGCCGGGCTCAAGCCGCAGGACATGCAGATCGTTTGTCCATACGATTGTTACACGATCACAGTGATCGTCACGATCGAGGACGCGGGCTTCTGCAAAAAAGGCCAGGGCGGCGCGTTTGTCGCCGAGCACGATCTCACCTACAAAGGCGATTTCCCCTGCAACACGCATGGCGGGCAGTTGTCATTCGGTCAACCGGGGTTGGCCGGAGGTATGAGTCACGTCACCGAGATGATTCGTCAGTTGATGGGCCGCGGCGGTGAGCGCCAGGTGAAAAACGCCTCGCTCGGCTACGTCAACGGCAACGGCGGCATCATGAGCGAGCAGGTCGCCCTCATCATGGAGCGCAAATCATGAGCGAATACCTGAAGCCTCTCCCAAAGCCGTCGCCAACGAGCAAACCTTTCTGGGACGCGGCCAAGCAGCACAAGCTGCAACTGCAGAAGTGCGGCGCCTGCGGGAAGTTCGTCTACTATCCGCGCGATCGATGCCCGCATTGCTTTGCCGACGCGCTCAAGTGGGAGCCGGTCAGCGGGCGCGGCAAGGTTTACAGCTATACAACGGTGTATCGCTCATCGAGCCGCCGCTTCATGGAGCCGTACATCCTTGCGATCGTCGAGCTCGACGAAGGCCCGCGCGTGACGACCAACATCATCGCGGATCCCAAGGAAGTGCGAGTCGAGATGCCGGTCGTCGCATACTTCGACGACGTCACACCCGATCACACGCTGGTGAAATTCAAACCCGCGTAAGCCGCCGCGCTATGCGAGCAGGACGGCGACGATGCCGGTCAGGAAGATGCCGTCGAAGGTGCCGGCGCCGCCGATCGATGCGACTGGCGCGCCGAGGCCCGCGATGTGATCGAGGTTGAGCAGGTCGGCGCCGATGAGCGTGCCCATCACGCCGCTGATGAACGCCACGGCGTCGCGATGATGAACGCCGACGGTCGCGTCCATGACGTAGGCGACCAGCGCAGCGGCGATCGGCGGCACCAGCATCGGCGTGGCGATTCCGAGGCCCGGGATCGGGCGCGCAAAGCGATGCACGACGAAGGTCACGACCGCGGTGCCGATGATCGACGCACCGATTATCGCCGGCCAATGGAACAGGACGTAGGCTGATATCAGGATCGGAACGATCGCTCCGCCGACATTGATCGCAATCACGGTCGAGCCGCTCGCCAGATGCGTGGGGACGCGGTACGCGACGCCGAAGCTGCGCACCAGCGGCCCGGTGCGCGGCGCGTTACTTTCGATGCGCGTTATCGGGATGTTGATGTAGCTGCCAATCAGCGCAGCCAGCAGCGCGAGCATCGCCAGCGACGGCGGCAGCCCCACCATCGTGAACGCATAGTTGATGATGTGGATCTGAATCAGCGCAAACAGGAAAGCCAGCAAGAGGAAGAAGATCAGCGCCCAGAAGAAGACGAATGGTGCGAAAAACACGACCCGGATGATAGCAGGTGCGCGTCCGCGCTATGAAGCGACGCGCCTCACCGCTGCTTGCCGCGATGGAGCGCCGGCATGAATCGTGGTCGCGAATCGAAGGCCGCCGCCCACGATGTCCCAAGCGCGCGCTCTTCGGCGCGGATCCGGACCGCGAGCAGAAATGCGTTTGCGATCGAGAAGACGATCGCCGTCACCACTGCGCCGCCGATCAGCGGCACGGCGGCAATCTCGATCGCGACGGCGACGTAGTTCGGATGCCGCACGAGCCTGTAGGGTCCGCCGGTCACAGGCGCTGCCGAATGCGTGACGATGATGCGCGTGTTCCAGCGCTCGCCAAGCGTGGCGATCGCCCAGTAACGAAGGGCCTGCGCGAGGACTTCGGCGCCGAGCGCGGTCCACCCTATCGCCGGTGCGATTGCCCGCGGGAAGAACACCGCCTCCAAGGCACACGACGCGATAAACGCGCTGTGGAGCACGACCATCACCTTGTAATGGTTCTGCCCCGCTTCGCTCGCGCCGCGTTGAAATGCACGCGATGCGTTGCGCTTGGACAGGTAGAGTTCGAATATTCTCTCGACCACCAAGGCGGCCAACAGGATCAGATAATAGCGCGGCGGAATCATTTGAGGCTTGTTCTGCTCGATGCCCACTCTAATCCTGTTGTCCGCGTGGTGACATCGGCTAAGATTCGTCAGCGATGAACTCCGACTACCGCAAAGAATTGCTCGAGACTCTCATCCGCGAGTGCTACGTCGAACGCGAAGTCACACTCGCCTCGGGGAAGAAGTCGAACTACTACCTCGATTGCCGGCGCGCAATGTTCTTGCCGCGCGCGGCATTTCTGGCTGGCGAGCTGATGCTCGAGATGGCGGTCGGGGCCGGTGTCGAGCAAATCGGCGGGATGGCGGCGGCGGCGATTCCG
The DNA here is from genome assembly GCA_035508495.1 of Candidatus Binataceae bacterium. Lineage (NCBI taxonomy): Bacteria > Candidatus Binatota > Binatia (SeqCode) > Binatales (SeqCode) > Binataceae (SeqCode) > Binataceae bacterium (SeqCode). The sequence continues at coordinate 58,548 of DATJMX010000022.1, read as the reverse complement.
GTGACCGACGCGATTCTCGCCGCCGCGTATCGACACAATGTCACGATGCGCGGCTTTTTCGTGCGCAAGGAAGCGAAGACCCATGGAATGGGCAAGCAGATCGAAGGCGCCTTCCAATCCGGGCTCAAGACGGCCGTGCTCGACGATACGATCACGACCGGCGGCTCGACTATCGACGCACTGAAGGCTGTGCGCGAAAGCGGCGCGATCGTCATCGCAGCGCTATTTCTCGTCGATCGGCAGGAGGGCGGCGCCGAGGCATTCGCGCGCGAGGGCCTGAGTATACAGTCAGTTTACAAGGGCCAAGAGCTCCAGCGCGCCGCGAAAGAACTCGCGTGACATCGGCCGCCTTTCACAAGATCGCGGGAACGACCCGACTCACCGGCATCTTTGGCGATCCGGTTGATCATTCGAGATCCCCGGCGATGCACAACGCTGCATATGCAGCGCTCGAGTTGGATCGCATCTACGTTCCGTTCCACGTGAAGCCGGCCGCATTGCCGACCGCTTTGCGCTCCATCACTGCTCTCGGCATCCTCGGCGTCAACCTGACGGTGCCGCACAAAGAACGAGCGGTACGGCTGGTGGACGAACTGAGCGCCGAAGCGCGGGTCCTGGGTGCGGTGAATTGCGTCGCGAACCGCAAGGGACGGCTTTACGGCGACAACACTGATGCCCGCGGCCTCGAGCTCGATCTTCGCGAGCGCGCGCCAGGGCTCGCGGGCGGAGTCGCGATCGTGATTGGCGCGGGCGGCGGTGCTGCCGCTGCCGCCGTCGCGTGCTTAAGAATCGGCGTTTCCAAAATCGTCATCGCCAATCGAACCCGGGCGCGAGCTGCGCGCCTGGCCCGGCGCATTGCCAAATCATTTCGCCGCGCGCCCAGGATCGAGGTTCGCGGGCTTGATGCCTTGTTCGACGCTCAATTGCTCGCGGGCGCGCACGGCATTCTGAACGCGACACCGATGGGCCTGACGACGCGCCGCTTCGCGCGGCTCAACTACGAGGCCGCGGCCGAAGACTGCTTCTTCTATGACTTGATCTATGCGGCGAAGCCCACGCCGTTTCTCGAGCCGGCCGTCGAAGCGGGACGGCGCGCCGCCGACGGCGCGGGCATGCTGGTGAACCAGGGCGAGCTCGCTTTCAAGCTATTTAATGGTGTCGCGCCGCCGCGCGGTGTGATGAGCTCCGCCCTCTTCGAGAGCCTGGGTCGCACGCTCGACGTCGAATGACTATTCCATCTTTACCAGCAGCCCACGCTGCTTGGCCGATTCGAACATCGCGCTGAAGAAGATCATCGCGAGACCGAAATAGCAGAAGTTGAGTGCGAGACCCCAGTTGAAGTGGGCAATCGAAAACTCACCTCGAGTGATAATCTGACGCATCCCCTCGAAGCTGTGAGTGGTCGGCAGCAGCCACGCGATGGGGCGAAGGAACCCGGGCAGAGCATCAAGCGGATAGAAGACGCACGATAGCGGCATCAGCACGCCGGCGAAACTCCATGCCAGCGTCTGAAACTTCGTCGTATAACGAAAAATCAGCCCGGTCACTGCGACGCCGATCGCGAGCGCGAATAATGCCAGATTGAGGATGAAGGGCACGAACTGCGGCAGCATCGGAAAAATGTTGAAGTGGTAAAACATCCATGCGATTACCGCTTCAAACGCGACACCGATCATCACCTTGATCGCGTTTACCGCGACGAGGCCGGTGACGTATTCCGGAACACTGAGGGGCGAGGCGAATAGATTCACCAGGTTTCGCGACCATAGCTCGTCGAGGAAGCCAACTGCCATGTCGCGCTGAAAGCCATTGAACAACCCCCACAGGATTACCGCGCCGAGCAGGCAACTCACCAGGCCCGGGCGCATCGCGTCGCGCCTCAGATAGATAGTAAAGAAGCCCCAGACCATGATGTTCATGATCGGCCAGTAGATCATGTTCGTAACGTGATTCGCATTGCGGCGGATCTCGTAGAGGTGCCGCACGATTATGGCGACGATACGATGCATCCGCATCCGGCTAGCGCCTTGCAACATGGACGAATACTTCCTCGAGCGCAGGATGCTCGCGCTCCTCTCGCAGTACTTCACGAGTGATCTGGAGGGGCGTGCCGCTTACGACGATTCGGCCGCGATTAAGAAATATAATTCGATTGCACATGCGCTGAACCTCGCGCATGTTATGGGAGGTATATAGAATTGTAGTTCGTGAGGTCTTCTGCATATCCAGGAGGATTTCTCTCACCTGCACGGCGGCCTGCGGATCGAGATACGCAGTCGGCTCGTCGAGCAATAAAAGCCGCGGCTTATTAATAAACGCTTTACACAACCCAACCCGGGTAGTCTCGCCCGACGACAATCGCGATACAGGTTTGTTTCTGAGGTGAGCGATTTCGAATCGCTCGAGCAATTCCATGATCGCAGAGCGCGGATTTTCCACTTTGTAGATTCGCGCAAAGACCGTGAGATTCTCGAGCACGGTGAGACGCGGCGGGAACGCCGTGTAAGGGGAGCTGAAATTCAGATTTTGCAGGATCGTCTCGCGGTCCTCTTCGAGACGCTTGCCCAACAAACGGATCGTTCCGGCGCTCGGAGTGATGAGGCCGAGCATCATGTGAATGGTGGTGCTCTTGCCCGCGCCGTTCGGGCCGACCAGGCCGACGATCTCGCCCTCGGCGGCGGAAAATGTAACGTCGTTGACCGCGATGAAGTCCTTGAAGGCCTTGGTCAGGTGCTCGACCTCGATCAGCATTGCGCCACGGTATGTTGAGTCGGCGCGCAGAACAAGATTCGATGGCGTTACAAAAGACCCGTCGGATGGAATCGTCATCATAACGGCAGCGCTTGCGCTGATCTGCGAGCAGGCGATGCTTTGGCATCACTTCGCCAATGAAACTTCATTGAAACAGAACAATAGACCTGCTAAGGAACACCCGCGGCGCGTGCGACGTCGCGCGAAGCCGCGAGATGAAAAGGCCAGGAAGGATTGAGCTGTGGCAGTGATGTTTCCCACGTTACCCGAAGTCGAGGTGACCACCAGCAGGCGCCCGCGCGTTTGCATCGCGACCTGGGAAATCGAAGGACCAACTCGCAACGGGGGTATCGGCACCGCCTACACGAGCCTTGCCGACGCGCTGCGCCGGGCGGGTCAGGAGGTCACCGTCCTCTATCTGCAGGGCTCGGTGTGCAATGACGGCAACATCGTGGACTGGGCCGAGCATTATCGCACGCGCAAGGGGATCAACCTCGTCCAGTTGCCGCTGCCGCACAATCCGCGCATTCACGCCTCGTGGGCCTCGAGCGTTTCCTATCATGCCTACAACTGGCTCAAGGAGCATCAGGCCGATTTCGACATAATTCACTTCCCGGAATGCCAGGGAATTGCATTTTATAGCCTGCTTGCAAAGCGCCAGGGACTGGCGTTCCGCAATGTCACCTTCGTAGTAAGTACGCATGGACCCACCTTCTGGGTAAAGGAGGGCAACCAGGATTTCCTGCGCAATATCGGCGAACTCGAAATTGACTATATGGAGCGAGTCAGCGTCGCGGCCGCCGATATAGTAACCAGTCCCAGCCGCTACCTGCTCGACTGGGTGCAAAGCAACGGATGGCAGCTTCCCGAGCAGACTTACATAGCTCCATATGTTCTTCCAGAAGGAATACTCGACCAGGAACGGCCGTCGCTAGCCAGAAGCCAGGAAATCCGTGAAGTAGTATTCTTCGGCCGCCTCGAGATCAGGAAAGGTCTGAAGGTATTTTGCGACGCGCTGGACGAACTATCAGTGAATCCGGGTGAACGACCCTTCGAGGTTACCTTTCTCGGCAAGGAAACCGAGATCTACGGCCGCTCCAGCATTGCGTATATCAGCGATCGGGCGCGGCGATGGTCGCTGCCCTGGCACGTCGTCTGCAACAAGAATCAGCGCGGCGCGATCGAGTATCTGCGTCAGCCCGGACGCCTCGCGGTCATTTCGTCGCTCGGCGATAACTTCCCGAATACCGTGCTCGAATGTATCGGCGCGCGTATTCCGTTCCTGGCCAGCAACATTGGCGGGATTCCGGAAATCATGTCGCCCGAGGACAAGGAAAAGGTTTGCTTCGAACCGCGCGCGGATGTCATGGCCGAGCGAATCCGCGCCGCGCTCAAATCGGGCGGACCAACTGCACGCCCCTCGGATGCGTTCGAGGACATCGAACGAAGATGGGTGCGATGGCATACCAGTCTGGCTGCGGCGCCAAAGAATAGTGCGCCGCGGCGCTCGCGTAACGGCGCACGCACCGAATCGATCTTTCCACTGGTCAGCATATGTTTCGCGTACAGTGGCAACGAGAACGGTATCGCGTCCACGTTGGAATCGTTGCGGCAACAGGACTATCCGCACCTTGAACTGATCCTGATCCAGTGCGGCAGCAACGATCCGGGGTCGAACCAGAATCACGGCGCAAACCTGAACTTCGAAACGGTGAAGAGGTTCGCGCGCCCAAGCTGGGACATCGGGGCAGCGCGCAACGTCGCTTCGCGCGAAGCTCGGGGCGAATATCTATTTTTCATAGACGACCACACTCTGCTGCTCAATCCCTCGGCACTTTCGATTTTTGTTCAAGTCGCGCAGCGAACTGCTGCCGACGTAGTAACAGCCACTTTGAGTTTCTACGTTGGCTCGACGTCCGAGCGCTTCGAGCATTCGCGGCGGCCGTTCCTCGGCGGCGACGCCGCGACTGGAGCATTCATTAATTGTTTTGGCAGCCCCAATGCTCTCATGCGCCGCGAAACGTTCGATCGTATCGGCGGTTTTACCGACGTCGCCGTGGGAACCCTGGACGACTGGGAAATCTTTTCCAAGGCTGCGCTGATGGGGCACACGATAGAGACGATTCCCGAAGTCCTGGTCGGCTATCGGGAGGATGTCGATGCCGAGAGCATGGTGCATTCACTGGTCAACGCGGTGCGGAGCGTTCGGCCTTACACCACGCTCAACGGTAAAATTTCACCCTCGGTCAGCAGGTCGCTTTCGAAAGCGATTCTCTTCAGCCAGGGCCTCAAGTTCGAGCGCGATGTGATGCTGGGCAGCCCGCTTTCGCGCGGCGAGCAGGGTCCCGCGGTGACAGGGTGAAGCGGCAAGAAAGGCCGGCGTCGACACGCGGCCGATAGTCCAGCGTCCAGGGCTGGTTGGTTTGCGCCATGCCTAAATCACGCGCTGTTGTAGTTCTCGGGATGCATCGCAGTGGCACCAGCGCCTTCGCGCGCGGCCTCAAAGCGCTGGGTGTATATCTCGGCGATGATTTCCTTGAGACTAAGCCGGATAATCCAACTGGCTATTGGGAAGATCGCACGATTGTGGCTTTGAACGAACGTCTTCTCTCAACGTTGGGTCTTCGCTGGGAAGACGTAGCTTTAATCGACGACGACTTCTGCGAAAAGCCCGCCGTCGCAATCATAAAGGATCTCGCCGTCGATCATCTCCGGCGGAACTTCGCCAGCCATCCGTTGTGGGGCTTCAAGGATCCACGCACCATTCGGCTTCTGCCCTTCTGGCGCTCGGTGCTGGAAACGATAGGGGTCGAGGACAACTACCTGGTCGCCGTTCGCAATCCGCTCAGCGTCGCCAGCTCGCTGCTCCAACGTCAATACATGGACGCGCCCACCGCTCACAAGCTGTGGCTCGCATACTCAGTTCCGAATTTGCATTTAATCAGGACCCGGCCTTTCGTCGTGGCCGACTACGATTACCTCATGGACGACGCGCGCAGCGAGCTGGATCGAATTTCGTCCGCATTAAAGCTTCCCGGTGAAGCCAATTCGAATGAGATCGAATACTTTATCAACGAATTCCTCGCCGCGGAGCTCCGTCACAGTGAATTCAGCGAGTTTGACTTCGAGACGATCCTGGGAATCAGCACGCTGACGCGCGAAGCTTATTTGTGGCTGCGACGGCTCGCTACGACCGACGCAGGATCAGAAAATCAAGAGTTTTGGTCGGCATGGGCGCGCGTCAACCTCGCGGTCCGATCGCTCATCGGCGCCAGGACTAGCTAGTCGTCGCACGTGAGCGGAAAACGGCGAGATTTGCTCTTCGTGGTAGTCGGTGCGCAGCGGACCGGCACGAACCTGCTGCGCGAGATCCTGAACACAAATGGCGACATCGCGATGCTCGGCGAAGTTTTTTCGCCCAGCACTGCGCCCGCGCACTGGGCAAACTTCCTGGCTATGCTCCCGGTGGCGGAACGCCCGATCGTATCGGCGAATCGCGCGCGGGCACTGCTCGACAAGTATATCGCGTTCGTCGACTACCGCGTTCGAAATCATTGGATCGATGGCGACAAGAGCGATGTGAGCGCGATCGGACTGGATATTAAGTACAACCAGCTTCGAAGCCTCGATCCACCTGACCGGCAATACGACGATACTCCATTTTTCATCGAATATTTGAGAGCAAGGGACGCAATTGCGATCCACATTGTGCGTCGGAATATCATTCACTGCGCAATCTCCGCGATGATCGCAGAGCAGCGAGGCGTCTGGCACGATTACGTGGGGATGTCGATTGACGGCAAATACACGATTGCTCCGGAGGAATGCCTGGTACGCGCGCGTCAGATAGTACGGGATCGCAAAGCATTTCTCCGATTCTCCACGGGCGTGCGCGTGATCGATTGCAGCTACGAAGAGCTGGTAGAGCAACTCGACGACGCGGCGGAAGGCGAACGCGTACGGGCCCCGGGGCCGCTGATGGACATTGCCAAAGGCTTCGACGTTCCATTCGATTTCCACCCTGATGTCCGGCTTCGCAAGGCGATTAATTTGCCGTATTCGAAACTAATCGCTAATCATGCCGAACTGGTCGCGGCATTGAGAAATTCAGACTTCGCCGATTTCGCGAGCACAGTTAGTTGACGCCCAGGAATCGACTATCGCGAAGTTGCCTTGTACATGCCATGCGCGGCGCGCTTGCCGACTATCGCGGGAAGGCGGCGCTTGCGATTTTAACGATCAGCTTACTATCCGCTATCTTCCTGGCGTGGTCGGCTACACTTTCTCTCCGCGGAGTTTTTGAACCGACGCCAAAAGACGTATCGAGATTTACCATCAATGTGTCCGGGTCAAGGCCCAGCACGCCAGAAGATACTCACGCTGGAGTTTCAGTTGTGCGTCTGGTCGTTGATGGACGCAGGGCACGCCCCGGCGATTTGATCCTGAGCGGCAGTTGGGAGCCCGGCTGGGATTCGGCAGATCGTCCGAAGGATCCCGAAGGGAGTGATCCGACAGCTTGGCCGCGGCGCGCAGGCTGGGCGGCGCGATTGAATCCTTCCGACACGGCCGAGCCAGCATCAGTTTCGTTCAGCGGCACAAGTGCTGCTGTTCTGTTCAACCGTGGCAATCCTTGCGAACATCTCAGTATCAGTACAGACGCCGGCAAGATTTGGGGGGATGATTGTTCGCACCTGCCAGCCGATCCTATCGTGGCGGTGGACTTGCCGACGCCGGTAGTGGCATCTCACTGGCCGTTCGCCTTCTGGCTAGTCGTGAGCTTCGTCATGGTTGCTGCGGTTCGACCTGGTCTGGACAGGAGACGAACGGAGTTTTGGTTAACAGCGTATCTAAGTGCGCTGCACCTTCTCGTCTGGTCCGCTCAGTGTGTCGGATTGATATACGACAGTCTGAATCAGCTTCCGACTTTGAAATTCAATGTCCAAGGCTGGCCTGCATACTTTCCGCCGGGCTATCCGCTTTTGGTTGGTATTGGGTATCTCGTGTCAGCAGTCAACGTCGGTTCAGTCATTACCCTGATCCAACATGTAATGATGATTGCGACAATTGTGTGGTGCTTTCGACTTCTGCGGCGGTGCGTTGCCCAGCCGCTCGCATATCTGACTACCTTGGCGATGGGCGCCGCTGCTCCCACGCTCTTTCTGCCTCAAGCGATCATGTCCGAGAACGCGGCGCTGTTTGGAATGGCCGGGGCGCTCTATTTCGCGGTTTGTTATCGGGACTCCCATGTGAGGCGCCATGGGATCATTAGCGGCCTGTTGCTGGGCTGGGCTGGACTGGCCCGGATCGTGCCGTTGGCCGCCGCGGGTCCGGCGATTCTTCTCGTGATGTTGGGCGCCGAGCCGTTAATAAATGGGGTCAAACGCTTCGGCCTGATCCTCGCGATAGCCATAGGAACAGTTGCCTTGCCCACTATCTGGTTTGGATTGAGATCAGGCTCCTTCGCTCTCGCCAATTCGCTCGGACGCCATCTGTACAATCGTGTCGTCACCGATCAGTTTCTGCTTGATAAGAGCGCGCCTGCCACAGCGCGATTCCTCCGGTTAATCGAGCCAGTGAATCCCGAAGGTAAAGCCCACTGGGAGATCGCGGCGCTTCTGAAAAAGCAGGGATTGGACTACGAAGAAACCGAGGCCTTGATGAGACGGGTTTCCTGGGAGGGTATTTGCGAATCACCCTGGCAATTCATTGTTTTCTCGTTGCAGCAGTCATGGACGCAATTCTTCCATAATCCAGTTCCTCTGGTCCCATGGTGGTCAGTGCCGGATAAATACACCGCGGAACTCGAGTCGGTGCCTATTCTAGGCGTTCATGCGGGCAGTTTGTTGTGGCGAGAACGACTGGAGCAGCAGTTCGCTGCAACCTGGACCTTCCTTCCCTGGCTGGCTATAGCCGGCCTCGCCTCAATCCCGTTCCTGCGCCAGCGTATGATTTTGCTTTCATTTGCGATAATTCCGTCCGGATATATTGTTTCGAGCGCATTTGTCGAGTTTGAGTACGGACGATATACGGTGGCGATTATACCCTTTATCTACTGTCTGGTGGCCGAACCCTTTGCCGCGGCCATTTCGAAACGCACGTCGAAACATTCCGAGTTGATATTATTGCCTGACCAGAACGAGGGAGCAGACCAATCAACAGCCCAATCAACCATCTGATGATAAACGTGAATCGATTCGAGGAGGCGAAAAAGTTCTACTCGTGGCTCATGCTGCAGATTGGCTATTCGCGCTCATTTGAATATCCGCAAGGGGGCAAACGCGGCATCGGTTTTTATAACGACGCCGGTTCATTCTGGGTCCAGGAGGCCGAGGCGCCATTCCATCGCGACTCGTTTCATCGCCATCGCGTGGGACTCTGCGAGATTGCCTTCTTAGCCGAAAGTCGCGCTCAGATAGACAGCCTCGCGAGTGAGATCGCATCGCACGGCGGAACGGTTACCGATCCGCCGCGCGAGTATGACTATGCGCCCGGCTACTACTCCGTGTTTTTTACCGATCCTGACGGCCTCAAGCTCGAGTTGGTTCATCTGCCGAGCTAACAGCGATCAACGCCTCGCTGCGGCCGGATTCAACCTATGCTCATATCTTTTCATCAGGTAGGTGAGCACTCCTTGCGGGGCGTGTTCGAATACTCCGTCGAAGGGCGGCTGCGGATCGTATTCGATGCCGACCTGGATCGCCTGCGCGGCTTCGTCACCCGCCAGTCGCCGGGCTAGGCAGAGGGCCAGATCGATTCCAGCGGAAACGCCCGCGCCGGTGATGATCTTGCCCTGCTCCACCACGCGTTCCTTGACCGGCGTCGCTCCGAAACTACGCAACTGTTCGCGTGCCGACCAGTGAGTAGTTGCGTTCAGGCCTTTGAGTATTCCTGCCGCGCCGAGAATCAGGGCACCGGTGCAAACCGAGGTCGTCCACCTGGTATTGGCGTGAATCGATCGAACCCATTCGAGCATCGCGGGCTTCGCGCGCACCTGTTCTTCGCCGAATCCTCCCGGCACGAGAAGGATGTCAGTGCGAGCGATATCGCCAATCGAGAAATCGGCGTTGAGCCCCAGTGAGCCTTGCGACGTTCGCTTAATGCCCTTCGTCTCGCCGACGAATGATACGTTCGTGTCCGGAAGGTTTGACAGCACGTCGTAGGGTCCGACCGCGTCGAGCGCCGTTATGCCATCAAAAATCAGAATTGCGATATCCATTGTTTTTCTCCTGGACGTTCTGAGATTTAAGCTGCATCGGATTTATGAAATCGGTTGCGATACTCACTCGGCGCGACGTTGAGACACCGGATGAAAGCGCGCCGCATCGATTCACGCGTCCCGAACCCGCAATCCGAGGCTACTGCTTCGATTCCATCGTTGGATTCTTCGAGGCGCCTGCGCGCAGATTCGATACGCGTCTGCTCGACGAACGCTGCGGGCGTTATTCCAGTTTCGCGCACGAACACGCGGGCGAAGTTTCGCGGACTCATCGCGATTCGTTTCGCCATTTTTGCCACACTGAGGTCCGCTCCGGGATTGTCGACGATGTACGACTGCAGCTCGCGAAGCGGTTCCCGATCGGCTGATTGCGTAGCGAGCTGAACTGAGAATTGCGACTGGCCACCGGGCCTGCGCAGAAACATTACCAGCTCGCGCGCAACTGCGAGTGCGACGCGGCGGCCGTGATCCTGCTCGACGAGGGCGAGCGCCAGATCGATACCGGCGGTGACGCCAGCCGAGGTATAGATCTTTCCGTCACGAACGAAGATCGGATCGGTCTCGACCCGAACCTTCGGATAGTTCGCAGCGAGTTGCTCACACCACCGCCAATGCGTAGTGGCGCTGCGTCCGTTGAGCAATCCAGCTTCGGCCAGGATGAATGCGCCGGTGCATACCGAGCACAAGCGGCGCACGCGCGGCGCCATTCTTGTTATCCAACGAATCAACTCACGATCGCGAACCGCCTCAGTCACGCCGCGTCCGCCTGACACGATCAGCGTATCGATTGGCTCACTCCAATCGCGTATCGAGCTTTGCGCGATAAGTGAAAGCCCCGACGATGTGACGATTGGTCCGCGGCGATTCGCGGTAAGCGCGACATGATACGGCGACTCGGTCGCTATGCTCTCGTCAACCATGAATCGGGAGGTGCGCGAGAAAACTTCGAGCGGCCCGCTGATATCGAGAATCTGGGCGTCGTCAAATCCGACCATCAGGATCTGACGAACTGCTTGCTTGCGCCGCGGAACGATCTTCATGGCCGCGATGATCGCATCGTCCGCACTTGGCGGCAACAGATACTACACCACAGATCCTGCCATCAGCGAGATAAGAACGGACGAAGGCCGCTCGCATGATGCGTCTAGCCGATTCCGCGGAGCTGTAGCCGCAGTTTGACGCAGCGAGGGTCCTTTCCTAGCTTAGGCAAACCACAACAAAGCTCACCCGACGAGGGGCCGATGAACGAGACCGACAACGTTGAGACTGTACGCCGGCTGTACCAGCTCACTAACGACGGAAATCTTCCGGCCGTCCTAAGCTTGCTGGCTGACGACGTGGAGCTGTTTTTGTACGGCTCGCAACGGGTTCCGTGGGCGGGACATTGGCGCGGCCGTCTCGGCGCGGAACGGTTTCTCATCGCAATGGGCGGTGTTGCCGAGGTCAGGGATCATCCCGATATCATCGTCGGTTCCGGGGATTCCGTTATCGCCGTTCATCGTCCAGTGGTCCGAATCCGCTCCACCGGGCGCGATGGCAGTTTCAATTGCGTCCATGTATGGACGTTGCGCAGCGGACTGGTCGTCCGGATGCGAGAATATGCCGATACCGCAGCTTGGGAAGCTGCGTTCGACGCGTCGGGCGCCTAACAATTTGTCTGGTAGATATAGATACGATCAGAATCGCAAAACAGCGTCTAGCCGAACATTTCCTTGAGCTTATCGACGAAGCCCTTGGAGAGCGGATGATTGACGGCCTTGCCGTCGAGCTTGGCGAACTCCTCGAGCAGTTCGCGCTGACGGGCGGTGAGGCTGCGCGGCGTCTCGACGATCACCCGCACGAGTTGATCGCCGCGGCCATAGCCGTGGAGATCGACGATGCCCTTGCTCTTGAGGCGCAGCACTTTGCCGGATTGCGTTCCGGCTGGAACTTTCACATTGACTTTGCCGTCGAGCGTCGGCACTTCCATCTCGGTGCCAAGTGCGGCCTGCGGGAAGCTGATCGGCACTTCGATGACAACGTCGTTGTCCTGCCGCACGAAGAGCGCGTGCTCTTTGACGTGGATTACGACGTAGAGATCGCCCGGAGGTCCACCGCCGAAACCGGCCTCGCCTTCGTTGCGAAGCTTGAGCCGCGAGCCGTTGTCCACTCCCGGTGGAATCTTGACTGCGAGTGACTCGGCCTTGCGGACGCGTCCCTGCCCCTGGCACTTCGGACATGGATCGGAAATCGTCTGACCTTCGCCGCGGCATTGCGGACAGGTCGTCGAGATCGAGAAGAATCCCTGCTGGGTACGGACCTGGCCCGTGCCGCGACAGTTGGGGCATTGCTTCGCGCCGCCAGAGCCGCCCTTGGCGCGAGTGCCGTTGCACGCGTCGCAAGTAGTCAGGCGCTGGAACTTGATCGTTTTTTCGATTCCGCGCGCGGCGTCTTCGAATTCTATTTCGAGATCGTAGCGAAGATCGTCACCGCGCCGAGCGCGCGATCTTGAGCGACCGCGGCCAGTGCCGAAAAAATCACCGAAGATGTCTGAGAAGACTTCCTCGAAGCCCTGGCTGAAATCGAAGCCGCCGAAGCCGCCGGGCCCGCCTTGCGCGCCCTGGAACGCGGCATGTCCGAAGCGATCGTATTGCGCGCGCCGCTCCGCATCGGAGAGGACCTGGTAGGCCTCGTTGCATTCCTTGAAACGTTCCTCGGCTTCTTTGTTGCCGGGATTGCGATCAGGATGGAACTGTATCGCGAGACGCCGATAGGCCTTCTTGATTTCGTCTTCGCTGGCGCCGCGCGCAACGCTGAGGACGTCGTAATAGTCTCGCTTCTGAGCAGGAGGCACGGCGACTTACTTTATTCGATAACCCCAGCGGACGCTACGCGGCGGCGGGCAACTACGCCCGCCGCGCGAGTTTCGAGTCGGTGGTTACTTGACTTCTTTGAAGTCCGCGTCGACCACATCGTCTTTAGGACCTTGCGATTGCTCGCCGGGCTGCGGACCCTCCTGCTGCTGCGCGCCGCCATCGGCGGAGGCGCCGTCAGCTCCAGCCGGGCGAGTCTTGCTGTACATCGCCTCGGCCAACTTGTGCGACGCGGCGGTGAGCTTCTCGGCCGCGGCATTCATCTCGCTCGGGTCCTTGGACTCGAGCTTGGTCTTCGCTTCCGCGAGCGCATCCTCGACGCCCTTGCGCGAGGCCTCGTCGAGCTGCGCGCCGTAATCCTTGAGCGTCTTCTCAGTCGTGTAGATCAGGTTGTCGAGCTTGTTGCGCGCCTCGGCCTGCAGGCGGCGATTGTGATCTTCGGCCGCGTGCGATTCCGCCTCGCGCACCATCTTCTTGATCTCCTCCTCGCTAAGACCCGAGGAAGCGGTGATGCGAATCGACTGCTCCTTGTTAGTGCCGAGGTCCTTGGCGTGCACATTGACGATACCGTTTGCATCGATATCGAACGTGACCTCGACCTGCGGCATCCCGCGCGGAGCCGGTGGGATTCCGATCAGATCGAACTGGCCGAGTATCTTATTGTCAGCCGCCATCTCGCGCTCGCCCTGGAAGACGCGCACGGTGACTGCAGTCTGATTATCCTGCGCGGTCGAGAACACCTGGCTCTTGCGCGTCGGGATCGTGGTGTTCTTCTCGATCAGCTTCGTGAACACGCCGCCCAGCGTCTCGATACCGAGCGACAGCGGAGTCACGTCGAGCAGCAGGACGTCTTTGACTTCGCCCTTGAGCACGCCGGCCTGGATCGCCGCGCCGATCGCGACGACTTCGTCAGGGTTCACGCCCTTGTGACCTTCCTTGCCGAAGATCTTTTTGACGCGCTCCTGCACCGCCGGCATACGAGTCATGCCGCCGACGAGAACGATCTCGTTGATCTCGGTCGGCTTGAGTCCCGCGTCCCGCAGAGCGGTGATGCAAGGCGCATCGAGCCTGTCGAGCAGGTCGGCGCACAACGCTTCGAGCTTCGCGCGAGTTAACTTGATGTTGAGATGCTTGGGGCCGGCCTGATCCGCCGTGATAAACGGCAGATTGATGTCGGTCTCCATCACGGTCGAGAGCTCCGTCTTGGCTTTCTCGGCCGCTTCCTTAAGGCGCTGCAACGCCATCCGATCGTTGCGCAGATCGATACCCTGGTCCTTTTTGAATTCGTCAGCCAGGTAGTCGATGACGCGCTGGTCGAAATCCTCACCGCCGAGGAAGGTATCGCCGTTGGTCGCCTTGACCTCGAAGACGCCCTCACCGAGCTCGAGGATCGAAATATCGAAGGTGCCGCCGCCGAGATCGAAGACCGCGATCTTCTCGTCCTTCTTCTTGTCGAGGCCGTACGCGAGCGACGCAGCCGTCGGCTCGTTGATGATACGCAGAACGTTTAGCCCCGCGATCCGGCCAGCATCCTTGGTCGCCTGGCGCTGGCTGTCGTTGAAGTATGCCGGAACGGTGATGACCGCCTCGGTGACTTTCTCGCCGAGATAATCCTCGGCGGTCTGCTTCATCTTCTGAAGCACGAAAGCCGAAATCTCGGGCGGGCTATACTTCTTGCCGCGGATTTCCACCCACGCGGCGCCGTCGTCGTTCTTCACCACTTTGTAGGGCAGAACCTTGAGCGCCTTCTGCACTTCGGCGTCTTCGAACCTGCGGCCCATCAGGCGCTTGATCGCGAAGACGGTATTGGTCGGATTGGTAATTGCCTGGCGGCGCGCGATCTGGCCAACGAGCCGCTCGCCCGCTTCGGTGAATGCCACCACCGAGGGCGTGGTCCTGCTGCCTTCTGAGTTCGCGATAACGACGGGGTCGCCGCCTTCCATTACCGCAACGCAGCTATTCGTCGTGCCCAGGTCGATGCCGATTACTTTTGCCATTTTTCTTAACGGTCCTTTGATATTGAGATAATCACGATTGCTGCGATTTCAATGCTTAGCGGCTAATCTTCGCCCGGATTTCGCTCCGTACTGCCGCCGTTAGACCCCTTCCCCTTGGCAACCGAGACCCGCGCCGGACGCAGTGTCCGGTCGCCGATCTGATAGCCGCGATGGAACTCCGCCACGATCGTGTTCGGCGCGTGCGAATCGCTTTCCACGTGATCGACAGCCTCGTGCAGATTGGGGTCGAAGGACTGCCCGACCGCCGCAACCGGCGTCACGCCGTGGATTCGCAGGAAATCGAGCAACGACCGCACGACCATCTCGACCCCCTGGATAATCGTGTTGGCGTCGCTTTTTCCGCGCGCCGCTTCGAGCGCCCGCTCGAGGTTATCGACGATCGGCAGCACGTCGCGGAGCACGGCTTCCTTTTGCAGCTTGGCCGATTCCTCGCTCTGCTGGCGAAGCCGCTTGCGGCCGTTCTCGAAGTCCGCCAGAGCGCGCAGGTACTTGTCCTTGAGCTCCGTGAGCTCCTTATCCTTGGCTTCAAGCTCCGCCCTCAGCGCAGCTTCATCGCCAACTGGCCCATCGCCAGCAGGATCCTGAGCGTGCTGATGCTCATGGCCGTGGCCATGCGGATGTGCAGGGTCGTGTTCCTGATGCCCGTCTTCGTGGTCGTTGTGTTTCTTGGTCATCTTCAGAAATCGCACCGACACTCAAGATAAGCACGATTTCTGAACGCGCCACCGCGACGCCCTCGATTGGAGCGCAGCTTTAGATGCTCGAGATGGCGGGAAGGATCGTTAGTGCTCGATTACGCGGGTAAGCGCGCGGGCTGTGTACTCCACCAGCGGGATGACTCGGTCGTAGTCCATCCGCACGGGACCTACGATGGCGAGGCCGCCGAGGGTCGTCGAGCCACTGGCGTAGGACGCGGCGACAACGCTGAGCGACGTGAGACGCGGGTTGTCGTTCTCCGATCCGATCGATACGACCAGGCCGTCGCGCTCGAAGACCTTTTCCAGAAGCTCGAGCAGCGCGCTCTTGTCGTCCAGGGTGCGCAACAGATCGCGCATCCGCTGACGATCCTCGAACTCGGGTTGCTCGATGGCCTGCAATCCGCCTTCGACATAGAGCTCGGGACGGCCGACCTGGCCCGCGATTGCGCCGCCGATCGTCAGCGCTTCGTGCATGAACTGATCGTAACTCGCACGCTCGTGCTTGAGCTCGGCTTCGATCCAGGCGCGGGCCTGCTCGAGCGTGTGTCCTTCGAGCGACTCGTTCAGGTAGCGCGCCATCCGATCGAGCTCGGCCTGCTGATGATCGCGATCGGTATCGACGATCCGATTGTAAGTCGCGCCCGACTTGACGATGAACACCGCCAGCACCTGGGATTGCCGCAGGCGCACGAAGTTCACGCCCTCGAGCGTGATGGCCTCCAGCCGCGGCGCCGTGGTAAGCGCGGCCTGCCCTGTCAGCAGTGACAGGAGCCGCGGCGTATCGCGCAGAACCTCGGCCATGTCGCGCGTGCCGCTCGAATAATGAAATTCGATTTGTGCGCGATCCTCGAAACCGATTCGCGACGCTCCCGAAAGATGATCGACGTAGTAGCGAAACGCCCGGTCGGTTGGGACGCGGCCCGCCGACGTATGCGGCTGGCGCAGGTAGCCGGTGTCTTCGAGCTCCGCCGCGAGATTGCGCACCATCGCCGATCGCACTCCGAGCTGATGCCGCGCGGCGACCTGCGCCGACCCGACAGGCTCGGCGCTCGCGATAAACTCTTTGACCATCGCGAGCAGCAGGGTGTGCTGGCGTTTGGGGAGGGTGATAGATGGCGTCTCAGTGGTCATCGCGAGCGGCCCGCTGTTCGCGCGCCGTTCCAGAATTAATTGTGCTGCGCTTCAACGGATACATTCAAGTACCGTTTCATTGCAACGCCATCGCGCTGATAAACTCGAATCTATCCACATGCCTGGCAAGAGCAGGAAAATCGCGCCGCGCCGCCTTTACGTTCCGACCGTCGCGCCAACGGCTTCGTGGCTTACCAGCGATCGCTACGACCGCCGGATGTGGAGCGAGATTTTGGCCGACGCGCCGTCGATAGCCGAACTCGTCGAAGCGGGCAGCGAAGCGGTGCCGCACTTCGGCGCGCTGATGCAGGATCTGTTCGTCGGGCTCTACAAGATGAACGTCGAATGGAATCCGCACGACGGTGTGCGCCGCGCAGCCGCACTCAATCGCACGATCCTCGAACAGATGCTGCCCTCGGCGCCGTTCCAGGCGCTCAAGCACAAGACCTCGCTCGAAGAGGACAAGGCCGCGATCGCGGCGATCGTCCTCGGCCAGCAGGTGCTCGACGGTATCCGCAGCGAGAAGCTCCTCAACGAAAGCGAGCGCCGCGATCTTTGGGATCTCGATCGCCAGGAAGAAGACCTCGCTGCGCGCGCCGCCGCCGTCGAGACCGCGCAGGATTTGCTCGATCCCAAGGAAGGCGAGCCGCAGCCCGACGCCGACGCGAAAAAGAAACTCGCCGAAATGGCCGAAGCCGCCGAGCGCGCCGGTAAAGTTTCCGAAGCGCGGCTCAATCAGAAAAGCCGCTACCTCGAAAGCGATCTCAAAAATCGCGACCAGAGCGAGCTGAAGCGGATGCAGCTCAAGACCGCCGAGCTCGCCGCGGAAATCGAACGCGCCGCCGAAGATAGTCACGATTTCAGCCGCGAGTTCGGCCAGGGCGGCAGGATGAACGCGGGCGCGCGCCTCGAGCTCGGACGGCATCTCGCACGCAACAAAAAGCTCGGCGAGCTGGCGCGGATGGTCGGGCGCTTCAAGCAGGATGCGCGTGCGGTCAAGCGCCGCACGCTCGATCGCGGCGTGGCCGAGGCTTACGACATCGAACTCGGCGCCGACTTCGGCCGCCTGATTCCGTCGGAGCTGCTGGCGATGCATCATCCCGGGCTCAAGCGCGACTTCCAGCGCCGCCTGCTCGATGGGGGCATCCTTCAATATCGCCTGCGCGAGGACGAGCAACGCGGCAAGGGTCCGATGGTCGTGTGCATCGATGTCAGTTCATCAATGTCTGGTGACAAGGAGTTATGGGCGAAGGCCGTCGGCTTGACCCTGATGGATATCGCGCGGCGTGGGCGGCGGCTCTTTCGCGCGGTGCTGTTTTCCTCGGGCGATCGCGATCTCAAGGTGCTCGATCTGAATCGCGAGCGCCGCTACCAGCCCGATCTCAACAAGGTCGTCGAGATGGCCGAGTACTTTCCCGGCGGCGGCACCGATTTCGAGCGGCCAATCGACGCGGCGGTCGAGCTGCTCGCGGAAAAGAAACTCAAGCGCGGCGATATCGTGATCATCACCGACGGCGAATGCCAGGTCAGTCCCGAATGGCTCGCCCTCCTCAAGCATCGCCAGCACGAACTCGATTTCAAAATTTTCGGCGTACTCGTCGATGTTGGCTCGGCAGAAACGTCGTCGCTCGCGCAGTTCGCCGACAAGATCACCTCGGTCAAGAAGTTAAGCCAGGAGGGCACGCGCGAGATTTTTCTGAAAGTCCAGGCCGCGTGACGACCGATGGCGATCGTTTTCAAACCGCTGAATCGCTCGAACTTCCAGGCAATGCTCGCGCTCAAAGTTCATCCTCATCAGGTGACCTTCGTCGCGCCGCCGTCGAAATCGATCGCGATCTGCTACACGCGCGCGTTCGGTGACGATTTCGATCATGTCCCGCACGTGATCTTCGACGATCAGATCGCGGTCGGCTACGTGACGATCGCCTGCAACCCGTCGAGCAGCGATGACTATTGGATCGACGACATCATGATCGACGCATCGCACCAGGGCAAAGGCTACGGCCGCATCGCGATCGAGATGACGATCCGGCTGATCCTCACCTGCTACCCACAGTGCGAAACGATCCAGCTCACGTGCTTCGACGGCAACGACGTGGCAGCGCGAATCTACGAAAACCTCGGCTTCCGCAAAACCGGCCAGCGCAACGAAGACTACGATCAACCGGAGTACGCGTTGACCGCCCCCGCGCTCGATCGATTCAGATAGCTCGGCCAGCGCAAGGAGAAACGCGGTGTGTGCGAACCCGAATCTCAGTCGAAAAATCGACGTGCACGCGCATTATTTGCCGCCCGGCTATGCCGACGAAATGCGGAGCGGCGGCCTGGTTCATCCGGACGGGATGCCGGATTATCCGAAATGGAGCGTGGAGCTGGCGCTGGAAGCCTATGACAAGCTAGGAATCGAAACGGGCGTCCTGTCGATCTCATCGCCCGGCGTTCACTATGGCAACGATGCTGCGGCGCGGCGGCTTGCGCGCAAGGTCAATGAAGCGGGAGCCGAGGCGGTGACAAAGCATCCCCAGCGTTTCGGTTTGTTTGCCGCGCTGCCGATTCCGGACGTGGAGGGTTCGCTCGACGAGCTCGCATATGCGATGGATACGCTTAACGCCGACGGGATCGGGCTCAAGACCAATACTCATGGAGTCTATCTCGGCGATGCGAAGTTCGAGCCGATTTTCCAGGAACTCAATCGGCGCAAGGCCGTGGTGTTTATCCATCCGACGTCGCCGTCGTGTTGGCAGCAGTGCGCAATGGGCTATCCGGCGCCGATGATCGAGTTCCCGTTCGACACTGCTCGCGCCGTAACCAATCTGATTTTCAGCGGGACGCTGGAACGATGCCCGGACGTCACGATCATCGTCCCGCACAACGGCGGTGCCCTGCCAATCCTGGCGGGCCGGATTGCCGCAGTCGGGGGGCGCCTGCGGCTCGGTCCCGCGGGGACCAGGGACGCGATTACTTATTTGCGGCGCCTTTACTACGATACCGCGATTCAGTCGAAGCACACTTTGTCATCGCTGCTACAGCTCGCCGATGTGGGGCAAATCGTCTATGGAAGCGATTGGCCCTGGTATCCGGAAGCTGCTGGCCTTGAAACCAACAAGGAGCTTGAAGAGGGCAGCTTCTTCAGCGACCAGGATCGCGAGGCGATATGCCGCAGCAACGCGTTGCGACTTCTGCCGCGTATAAGAGGTCTCTCGGCTAAGCGGTAACCTGCTCGGGCGATCGATTTCGCTCGCGATCAGGTCAATATGTCGAGCAGCGTCGAGTCACTATTCGATTGACTATTGCTGTTGGAGTTCGAGCTGCTGTTCTGCGAGCTGCTCGGACTGGTGAACAGGCTGTCAGACGAGTTAGTCGAGCTCAGGGCGCTAAGCAGTTCGCCGCCACCACCGCCGCCGCCGCCATGATGATGGTGATGGCCGCCGATTCCGCCGGCGCTCTGCACGTCCTGCTGGAGCGTCGCAAAAGCCTGCTGCGCCGCCGGCAGGTTTCCGGACTGGAGCGCCTGCCCCAACGCCTGGAAGGCCTGGCTCGCGGGGCTGCTCGAGTTCTGAGTGCCGGAATCTTTCTGGATTTGGGCCAGCGTGCTGTAAGCCTGCTGCGCGTCTGCCAGGTTCCCTGACTGCAGGGACTCGGCGAGTTCTTGAAACGCAGCGAAAGGATTGGTTGCCTGACTGTTGCTCGCTTGCGTCAGCTCCGGAATCGCACCCAATCCACCAATTGCTGATATCGAGGACATACTACCCTCCTGCACGTGAGGACGTGCTGACGAAATATTTGAGCAAGGAAGATGCCGCCCGCGGTGATTGAGTTCACACAACTTCGAGCGAGGTTCAATCGTAGCCCCTGTCGCATTCTGCGACACGACTTGTGCGATTGTGAGAGAGCGTTGTTCGTTGCCGGGTCACTTACGGATCGATCGGATGATATGTCGATCCAGAAATTCCGCCGAGGTCAGTGTCTTAACTCCCATGATGGTTTTGCCGTATAGGTGACCAAAGTGACAGCGGTCGCCGGTCAGCAAAAATTCAACGTGTGCAGCTATCGCAGACGCAAGGATCGGCCGATCTTTGAAGTCGTCGAGCGTTAAAGAATCAGGTAGTTCGACTTCTGCAACTGGAGCCAATTCAGTTGAGCGCATAAGCGATTCCGGAACTGGTACCGCGCCTGGTCGATCCATCGACAAGTTTCTACGCGCTTCGGCCAAAGCGTATCGAGAAGTTAACAAAACAACGCGCGGCAATTTCCATAGACTTAGAAGTCGTGAGTCGGGTCGATAAGCGGCGGAATAAAGAACGTTGGCATCGAGAAAAACCGACTCAACCAGCAGACTGCGCGAAGCTTTGTCGCGCAACCGCGGCATCAGGCGAGTTTGCGATGCGGGATCGACGCCGGATCGATACCCATGTGGCGCACCTCGCGCAGTGCGCGGCGGTAGTCTTTGGCATCTACGGCGTTGTTCAGCAGAAACTCCGCGCGCGGCGCGCGGGCGTATAGGTTTCGACGGCGACAATCTCGGCCGGCCGGATCAGCACTCCACCGTCACGCTCTTCGGCCAAGATGAAACTACCCTCTTCCAGTGCAAACTTCTTGTGCAATTTCGCAGGAATGACGATCGTCCCGCGCCGTCCGACCTTACTCGCGACAGACTTCATTCTAATAGCGGAATATCAGGATGTCAGACTCTCTGTATTTCTGGCATCTGCGGCGGCTGTCTTATACGAGTCAGAATGAGAAGGATCGCGGCCACAATCGCGACGGCACCGAGAACTATCAACGACAACTTCACCATAACCGCTGCGAGGACGCCGCCTAACAGACCCGATAGAGACTCCGCGCCTACCTGGAGCGCCTGGTTGTTGCCCATCACGCGGCCTTGCTCCGGACCGGTGGCTGCGATCGACAAGAGCGTGGCGCAGGACGGAAGGCAGAGCGCCAGCGCCATTGAAGTTAAGAAGAGCGTGACCCACAACGCATTCAGCGGATGCGGTATCACTACGACGATCATGAATACGCCCGTCAGCAGAGCCGACCAGAACGTAAGGGTTCGGATCGAAACGCGCACCGAAAGAAATCCCGTGAGCCACAGATTCGCGAGCACGATCGGCACGCCCACCCATGCGATGAACTCCGACACTCGCGATACGCCGAGCCGATACTCGTCAACCAGGTACATCGGATAGCATCGGAAGAAGCCGAAAATCGCGAGATAAAAAAGAAAGTTCAGCCAGTAGAGCGCGCGCAATCGTCTGTCAGTCACAACGCCGGCGAGATTCGTGAACGCTTCCGAGTAGCTCACCGCGCGCCGCGCCTCGGGCGGATTGGTCTCCGTGAATATCGCGGCGGTCGCGAGCGCCGTCAGCACGAGCAGAATGAATACCGCCCAGAACGGCGTCGCGTAGTTGAACCACGGCTCGATCGTCGAATCCGCGAGCTTGCCGCCGACGAGCGGTCCCACGATATAGGCAGAGCTGACGCTCAAATAGATATAGCCGAAGAAGCGATTTCGCTCGCTCGCCGGTATCACGTCGGAAATCGCGCTCTGCGCAGTTACGATATTCGCCTCGGCAAGGCCGGCGACAAGCGACGCGCCTGCGAGCATCACGAGGCTCGCCATTGCGAGCGCCGTCGCGATCAGCGCGTAAGACACCGTGGTGACTGCAAGTGATATGAGCAGGATTGGCTTGCGGCCGAATCGATCCGACAGCGAGCCCATGATCGGCGAGCCGACGAACTGCCCTGCTGGATAAAGACACAAAAGCACGCCAAGCAAGATCGTCCGCCGCGCCATCGGCATCGCCGCGGAGATCATCGCGCTGTCGGAGCGCAGGATCATCGGCGTGAACACCGTGATCATCAGGCTGTAGCCGACAAACCCCGCGAAGATCACGAAGTAGAGCGGCAACAGCGATCGAAACGGCGGGCGCTGCGATGTGGATTCCATATCCCGGCCGATTTGTACCAGCATCGCGCAATTCGTCCGCAAAATGAA
This sequence comes from Candidatus Binataceae bacterium, assembly GCA_035508495.1. Classification (NCBI taxonomy): domain Bacteria; phylum Candidatus Binatota; class Binatia (SeqCode); order Binatales (SeqCode); family Binataceae (SeqCode); species Binataceae bacterium (SeqCode). The sequence goes on along the minus strand of DATJMX010000022.1, from coordinate 35,884 downwards.
ACGGGCCGGATACTCGATGCATCCGGCCCGTTATTTTTCAGATATAGACTGAGTTTACGCGGCGGAGGCGAATTCCATCACGCCGAGTTGGCGGTACCAGCTTTCGGTGCGATCGTTGATTAGATCGATCTGGCGCAGGCAGGGGATGATCGTGTCAACGAACAGGAAGGAGTTAAACTGCTTTTCCATTTCCTGCTCGGCTTCGGCCCACTTCGGATTGCGCTTGAGCTCTTCCTGGATATCCGAGGCCGAGATGCCGACTTCCTCGAAGATCTGCTCGCCTGACAGAAAGCCGTCCTTCGGCTTATCGTCGACGATCTTCGTCACCATCATGTCACACGCGGTAAACGCGAAGTCCTCGAGGTCCTTCTTGTCCTTGCCCTTGAGCTTGGTCACAGCGTCGCGCAGCGCAAGCATCCCAAAGCCGACGTGGCGCGACTCGTCCTTCATGATGTACTCGAGCAGCTCTTTGAGCAGATCGTCCTTGGTCTCGCGCTGCATGAAGCGGAAGGCCGCGATCGCGAGGCCCTCGGTGATGACCTGCATGCCGACGTACTTGGGCTCCCAGCTATCGTGCTCCATTACGGCGCGCAGCAGGCGCTCCAGAGTCGGGTCGATTGGATAGATGCGATCGAGCTTGGTGATGTACTTGCGGAAAGCTTCGACGTGGCGCGCCTCGTCGAAAACCTGGGCCGCGGCGTTCATCTTGGCGTCGAGGTCCGGCACCGCATCGACGAGCTGACCGCAGACCATGAGCGCGCCTTGCTCGCCGTGCAGGAACTGCGAGAGCCGCCACGCCGCGAACTTGCGCATCAACTGCGTCTTCTGATCTTCGCTGAGCGAGCGATAGAGCTCGGTCTGGAACATCGGCATCATCGACATGTCGAGCACTTCGCGCTCAATCGGGCGATCCCAGTTGATCGTAGTCGAGACATTCCACTGATCGCGCTTGGCGTTCTCGTACAGGCGATCCATCTGCGGAAACTTCACCGAGTAGTCCCAGTGAAATACGCTCTTCAGATCAGTGTGGAGTTCAGTCCGTTCGTTATTCATTGACGCCTCCGGAACGCTTCATGGCGGCTGCATTCGCAAGTCCGCCGAGCGCAAAATTTACGATGGTCTGCTTGGTCTGCTCGAGCGGCAGGTCGCGATTGTCGAGCAACCATGAGATCGCCTGCGAGAGCATCCCAACGATCAGGTTGGCGATCGTCTCGGCCTGATCACCTGCCAGCGGCGCCAGGTCGTTGCGGAAGTCCGCGATAAAGGGATCGAACACACGCTGCATCAGATCGAGGAACGCGGGGCTGTGCCCGAACACGATGCGAAACATCTCGGGCTCTTCGGCGGCGGCGCTCAGGATGCAATCGATCGCGATACGCATCTTGTCGGCGGGCTCGGTCGCCGCGGCCTTGGCCTCGGCAATCTCTTGGCGCATGTGAGCCGCGCCGAGCTCGATGAGCTCGATGAAGATTTCATTCTTGGTCTTGAAGTGGAGATAGAAGGTACCGAGGCCAACGTCGGCTTCCTCGGCAATGTCGGCGATACGGGTCTGATGGAAACCCTTTCGCGAGATGACACGCTCGGCGGCTTCCATGAGCTCCTCGCGAGTTTTCTCGCGGCGCCGGTCGAATCGATTCGGAGCGTCAGGATTTCGGATAGCTGCAGCGGTCACGAGATGAATTTATACTCGGAACTGAATGTGGTGTCAATTACGAAGGCTGCCATCATAACTGAATGCGAATTCAGCGCAAGTCCGAAAAAACGGCGCACCCAAAGGCGATGCGCCGTCGAAAATCCAATTAAATCGGGCCTTTAGGGCCCCCCGTTGAGGGCTGGATCGCCCCGAGGAATGTTATTCGGATTGATCATACCACCCAGAGGGCCGAGAGGACTGCCGCCTCCGCCCGCACCGCCTCCGCCATCACCCGTTAAATCGACAGGCCCTGACGGCGCGCTCGGTAGTCCTCCAGCGGAATCAGGTGATTCAGCCGCGCCCTGCCCTTCGCCGGCCGCGGCTTCGGGAGGCGCGGGCGGGACCTGCGTGCTCTGATCAATCTGGTCGGCAGCCTGCTCGACTGCCTGCGCGGAATCCGGCAGCACTACAGGATCGGTAAACGCCGTATCGATGTTGCAGCAGAGAAGGTAGCTGTTGCCGGCGCGCGGCTGAGCGTTGTATGCGACGAGCGATCCGTCACCCTCGACCTTCACGGCTTGATAGCTTATCGAGCCCGACGCGCGGGCGATCTCGAAGACATAGAAACTGCCGCGATCGAGCGGCTCCGGCGGTCCCTCGTCGGGGATTACCTGGGTGAAATGCTCCGGCACTTTGCCGTAGGAAACATTCTTCAGCGAGTAAGTCTTGTTACCGACGCCGGTGACCGAGCCGAAAGTGCTGCGCTGAGCCTTGAACTCCCATACCGGCACGCCGCCATCGAAGCGCACCAGAGACTCCTGATGTTGCGGGTCGTGCGGGATGTTCTGAATAACCTCGGCGCTGAAGAACTTGATTACGGTCGCACGCTCAAGCGTGTCGCCCTTTTGCTTGTAGCTGACCTGGACCGACGCGGTCGGCGCGGGCATCGAGTCGCCGCTATCGCCGGTGTCATCCACCTCGATATCGGGGACATCTTCCTTTTTCTTCATCATCGAGCAGCCTTGCAGCGCGAAGCCCGCAAGGACGATCGCGATCACGGCAAGTGTCGCTGCCCGCGCGAAACCATAAGGCTGTTGAGGCCTGCTCAACGCGCCATGCGCGTCGCTCAAATTTGGAGCTTTGTATGCCGGCATCCTAACTGTAGTTTTTGCGCCCAGTGAAAAATCGGGATTCAAACAAGAGGATTGGAACGCGTCCCCTATTAATTTATGCGCAGGCGCAGGCCAGCCTCAACCTGTGCTCGGCACTGCTCGGTCTGCATCCGCTTTATTTCTACACCGATCGGAAGGGATTTTCACCATCGCCCGCCGGACTTGCGATTTTCCTGTACTCGGTCTCCGACGGGCGCAATACCTCCGCTAATTTCACGGTGCGCTCCGAGATCACCTCGGTCCCAGGCTGGCGCCGATCATGCCGATCATTGCGAGCAGGAAGAGCATCAAGTCCATGATCGTGTGGGCGAAGATCGCGGCTTCGAGGCCTTTGCTCAAATAGAGCCGCCCGAAGACCACCCCCTCCCACGTTTGCGGCATCAGGAAGCCGCCCGCCAACAGCATCAGCGGACGCCCTTGCAGAGGGCCGGCATTCGGCAACAGATGAATCAGGCCAAAGGCGTAGCCTTGCGCGATCGTCGCGAGCCATACGACTCGCCGGGACGGCAGCGCGATCTTCCCCGATGCGAACAAGCTCGCGCCTGCGGCGAGAATCGCAAATAAGGCAAGCCGAAACTCGATTTCCTCGCTGATTCCCGCGGCGAGCGCGACCGGAATCCCGGCCAGGGCGAGTCCGCCCGGCCCCGTGTTGAATCCCGGCAGTTGGGGCATGTCGATTTGGCCGTGGTGTGCCATGAACATCACGGGCAGCATCACACCCGCGAGCAGCGCCGCGCCGATCGCAGCCGCACCCAAGGCATATTGTGCAGCCGACCGAAGCACGCTCAGCAACGCAAACGGCGGCGGCTCGCCTTCGAGCTTGGCCGCGATCCACGGCGCGCCGGGAAACCCAATCTGCGGACATAGCCGGAGTCCCAGCGGCACCATCGCCGCCAGGATGAATGACAAAATGATTACAAGCCCGACGCGAGCAAGCCCCGGGCTTTGGCCGGCATTGAAAATGAAGCCGAAGGGAACCTCGATCCCGACGCAGACGATCGCGAGCGCCGTCAGCAGAACTGCCTGGCGACGCAAGGCGCTCCGCGAATCGACGCGCACCTCCGCGCCGGGCTCGGTGTCAAAACTCACTTGATCGGCGGCAGGAAGTCCGGAAAATCTTTCGACGCTTTCATCTTCCAGGCTGGCTTGCGCTTCTCCAGGAACGCGCTTACGCCTTCGTGCGAGTCAGCCTGCCTGCCGACCCACGCAAACGCTTTGCTCTCGACAGACTGCACGCCGTCGGCCGAATCCTCGCCCATAAGGCCGTAGATGAGCCGCTTCGTCATCGCGACCGAAATCGGCGCCGTATTCTGCGCGAGATCGAGCGCGAGTTCGCGCACCTTCGACTGGAACTCGCCGTCGGGCCATACGTGACTGACGATTCCAAATTCGAGCGCCTCACGTGCGTTGATGATTCTGCCGGTCAGCAGCAGTTCGTTCGCTTTTGCGAGGCCGATCATGCGTGGCACCGTCCACAGACTCAGCGCTTCAGGAATAACGCCGCGGCGCACGAACACAAATCCGATTCGCGCGCTCTCTGCCGCGACGCGAATGTCCCACTGCATCGGCAGCGTGATCCCGACGCCGACGGCCGGTCCATTGATCGCCGCGATGATCGGCTTCTTCATGTTCCACGGCCGGATCGCATGGGGACGTCGCTCGTTGCGCTCTGGACGCTGATTGGAATCGAAGGTATCGCCGCCGCTCGAGAGGTCAGCGCCCGCGCAGAACGCGCGGCCCGCTCCAGTCACGACGATCACACGCGCGGCGTCGTTTTCGTCGAGCTCGGCAAAGGCGTCGTGAAGCTCGGCTCCCATCTGCGCGGTGTAGGCATTGAGTTTCTCGGGACGGTTGAGCGTGATCGTCGCGACGCCGTCTTTCAGATCGAGCAGAATCTGTTCGTACGCCATAGCCGCCTCCTGCGATCGATACGTTTATACCCCGGCCAGATGCGAGCGGAAAATTAACGCCTTAGTGCGTGAAATCGATCGGCTGCGGACACGCGTCGCCGCCCGCGTTGTAGCCGTACACCATCGACGAGCCGAGATCGGCGCCGAGCGCAATCAGGATGAGCGCCGCGAACATCACGGCCATGAATCCGATCCTTCCACTCTCCGGCATTGGGCGCGTAAGAATCGCCCATACGATCAAAAATCCGGTCACCGCAGATGCCGCGATCATCAGATGCTTGTGATGGTCAAGCAGATGCTCGCGGACCGAGTCTGAGATCATCAGACCAGGCGCCGCGTACAGGCCGGTCGCCAGCGCGGCCGCTGCCGCAATCCCCCCAAGGCAGAGCGTCCAGAACGCCGCCCACTTGATCGAGTCGGAGCCGCCAAGCCATCCGATGAGATAGAGCAAGGCGGCGCCATAGATCAGCCCGATCGGAAAATGCACGAACAACGGATGATAATTCTGTACGTGCCCGAGCCCCGGCAGGAGTCGCGCCACTCGACTACTTGACGGATTCTACAACCAGAAAGTTAACGCCGCCCTTCGAGTATTCCTTGCCGGTCACGGTCACCTGATCTTCAGCCTTGTTTATTACGTCATCTGGCAGAGGCTGTTCATTGTTCTTCGGCAGGAGCACGTAGATATTTCCGGTGTTGTTCTCGACCAGCGACGCGGGGATCCCCGCCTTGATGCACTTGACGGCGCAGGATTTGTGACCCTCGCCGTGCGCGCCCATCGTCCCGTAGCAATAGCTGTCCTCGATCACGCCCGAGACGGTTTTGGATGCTCCGTCCGCGAGCGCCGCAGAAGCCAATCCGGCCGCGATCGTCAGGGCAAGTCCCGCCGTAAGAAGTGTGCGCATCGATGCCTCCGAGGTGCAGAGTTTTGCCGCCACGACACGCCGCTTGCGCATCATGTGCCTGCCCAAGATTATTGACCAGCGGCGCGACCGCTACCAGCCCGAGTTTTACCGGAGATGCTTATGACGCCATCGGGCAATGCGCGCCCATGCTGTGGCTTCCGCCCTTGCAGCATGCCTGGGTGGGACAACACGCGCTCTTGCTCGCGCAGCATGCCGGCGTGTCAGCGTTTCCCTGCGCGAGCCTTGAGAACTCCAGCGGCGCAGCGAGAACCATCAGTGCGAGGCCGATCCATGCAAGCTTCTTCATGGCAGAATCCTTTGATTGAGAGCGACCTGCGGCTGACATTAGCGCCGGACGGACGGCGCTTCAACCGCAGAGTCGACACCGCCGATCATCTCGCGCCACTTGCCGCGTTTGCGCGAGCCGTGAAGCTTGGCGCCAAGCTTTTCGAGATGCTCGGCGAGCACCTGCTTCAACTCCTCGTTGAGGCGATCGATCTCCATTTCCTCGGGTAGCCGCGGGCGCGGCTGCCCTTCGGGGAATCCCTGGCGGCGCCGTCCATAGAGCTGCTGGAGCCGAAGCTCCGCCTTTGCGAACATCGCCTTGTACTTGTAATCGAGCCGGCTGAGCGCTTCGGTCATCGCCGCGAGCGCCAGGAACTTGCGGCGCATCCGCCACCATTCGAAGAGCGTCACCACCATCGCACCGAACATGAACAGTGCCGCACCCGCCATCGTCACCGAGGTGGCGCGCCACCACGGCAATTGCTTGAGGCTCGCGTTGAGCGACTGATTCTCACCCTGCAGCTCCTGCACCTGGTCTTTCAGTTGCTGGAGCTGATTCTCTGCCGCGTCGGCCTTTTGCTCGGCGGCCTGGAGCTGAGCCGTGAGCGAATCGACCTGGGTACGGAGGGAGTTGACTTCGTTGGTGAAGGGCTTGGGAACGCGCAGCACCTCGCCCGCCATCAGCTCGTCATCTGGATGGATCCGATTCGCGCGGGCGACTTCGTCCGGAGTGACACCGAACATCGCCGCGATTGCTCCGATCGAATCTCCCGGACGAACGGTGTAGGGAATCACGCGCGCCGGCTGCGGATGAACAACGGGCGCGCCTGCCGATGTATCGGCAGCGGGCGCAGGCGATACCGCGCCGCTATCTTCGTCGCCCGTCACAGGCGCTGCCTGAACGCGGGAGGGCGGCGACGGCGGGACGTTGCTCTCGCTGAATTCCGAAGTCTGGGCGCACACCCGCCCCGTCATCGAGACGAAGAATAACCCGACCGTCGCGACAGCCGCGACCATCGCTATCGATAACCGCTTCATCGAAAGCGCCCCTCCTTTATAGGGTATTCCAAATGGCCGCTTAAGCAAATGAGACGTTAATGGATTCTTGGAGGCAGTTTGTGTGGCGGATGCTGCGCAGCATACGCCGCGCCCACGACGCCACTGCGCGGACCCAGTGCGGCGCGCACGATTTTAGCCTCGCCGGCGATGGCAGTGAATGCGCGCCGGCTTATTTCTTTCGTCATTTCCGCGCGCATATACGGTAAAGCTCCAGCCACCCCGCCACCAATAACGACCAGCTCGGGATTGAAGACATTTAGAAAAGACGCGACTGCGATTCCGAGGTAACGGCCGGCGACTGAAAATATTTCGCGCGCAAAAAGGTCACCGCCTCGCGCAACGGCCGTCATCTGACGCACTGAAAAATTTCCGTCTTCGTCGAGAAGCTGTTCTGGAATCCGCCCGCCGCGCGCGACGCCGAGACGTTGCTCAACGAGCCCGCGCAATCCTGACGTCGAGGCGTACGCTTCGAGGCATCCATGCGAGCCGCAATCGCACGGCATCCCGTCCGGCTCGACCGTGACGTGGCCGAGCTCGGCTGCCATGCCGCTGCGGCCACGCACCAGCGCGCCATCGACAATCAGGCCGCCGCCCACTCCGGTACCGAGCGTCAGCAGCACAACATCACGCCGGCCGCGCGCGGAGCCGCGCCAGTATTCGCCAAGCGCCCATGCGTTGGCGTCATTCTCAACGACCACGGAGCGGCCGAGCGATTGCTCGAGACGCGCGCGCAGCGGGAATGCTTTCCAGGCCGCGACGTGCGGCGCCGCCATCACCGTTCCCGAAAATACATTGAGCGGACCCGGCACTGCGATTCCGATCGCGCGCGGCGAGCCGAGTCCCGCATCGCGCGCTGAATCGAGCAGCAATGAAACCTGCGACGCGATATTCGAGGCGACCGCCTCTGCCGCGCGTGACGCGAACGACGGCCCGCGCTGCAACATCAGCACGTCGCCATCCACAGACACCGCGGCGCAGCGGATATTCGTGCCGCCCATGTCGCATCCCAACGCCCATGCGCGCTTCATCTAATCACTGCGCCGCTTTCACTCTCATCCATGCGAGATACTCGCGATTGCCCTGCGCGCCCTCGATCGGCGACTCGATCACGCCTGCGACTTCGAGGCCAATCTCACGCGCGAACGCCACGATCGCGTCCACGGCCGCGCGCCGCAGCGCCTCGTCGCGCACGATCCCGCCCTTGCCGACCTTGCCCTTGCCGACTTCGAACTGCGGCTTGATGAGCGCAATAATTTCCGCCTCGGGCGCTGCAAGCGCAAGCGCCGCGGGCAGCACGGTGCGCAGCGAAATGAAACTCGCGTCGATCGTGATGAGATCGGGCGCATAGGGAAGCTCGCCCGGCGTCACATATCGAACGTTGGTACGATCGAGAACGATCACGCGCGGATCGTTGCGCAGCCGCGTCACGAGCTGGCCATAGCCGACATCGAGTGCAATCACGCTGGCCGCGCCGCGCGCGAGCAGCACATCGGTGAATCCTCCAGTCGATGCGCCCACATCGAGCGCGCGGCGCCCCACGACATCGATCGCAAAATTATCCAGCGCACCAATTAGTTTGTAGGCCCCACGGCTCGCATACTCAGGCCCGCCGCTGAGCACTTCGATCGGAGTATCAGCATCGACGCGAAGATCCGGCTTGTCGGCGGGCCGCGAATTCACGCGCACGCGCCCGGCCATAACCAGCCGCTGCGCACTCTCGCGGCTGTCAGCCAATCCACGCCGCGCCAGTTCAGCATCAAGCCGGTTTTTCATCGCCGTCGCTTTCTGAAAATCCCTCTCCCTGGTCAGGGAAAGGGAACTAAAAATCAGGGAGAGGTTGAATATGGATGAGAGTTCGGCGTGCTCCTGTCGCTTCTTCCTTAAAGAATCTCAGAATGGGATATCGTCATCGTCGGCTGCTTCGGATGATTGCGAGGCGGCGCTTTCCGACCCGAGGACGGCGCTTTCGAGCTGGCCTTCGGCGTTGCGCGTCAGCAGCTCGACTTTGCGCTGCACATCGTCGAGCTTGTGATTGAGCGCCTTCACCAGTGCGACGCCGCGTTCGAACGCGCCGATCGCATCTTCAAGCGAAAGCTCGCCCGAGTCGATCTGACTCACAATCTGCTCGAGGTCCTTGAGCTCGTCTTCGAATTTTCTGCCCTTCGATGCCATCGGAGTCCTGTCAGCTTTGACGCGCGATCGTTCTGGCGCGGAGTCTTCCGCGCGCGAGCCGAATGTCGAGCTCATCATCCACCTCCACCTGCGCCGAGTCGCTCACGAGCCGCCCGTCGCGTGAATTGATCACGACCGCGTAGCCACGATCAAGTACCCGGAGCGGCGACAGCGAATCGAGCTGAGCCGCAAGCATGCCGAGCGCGGCGCGCCGCTCTTCGAGTTTGCGCCGCACGGCGACGGCGAGGCGCGCATCGAGCGCATCGATTCGATGGTCGCGAGTACCGCGCTCCATCGCATGCGCGAGCGTGAGCGAAAGCCGGCTGATATGCAACCGCGCCTCACGCACCGCGGCGTCGGGAGCGCGCAGGCCGATCATGCATTCGCGAATCGTGCGGCGATTGTCGGCGACCTGCCGCGCGATCGCGCTTTGCAGTTCAGCAGTGGTTTCAAGGAGCCGCTCGCGCGCCGCGGCCATAAGATTCTTCGGATGGCGCAGCCGCGCCGTCAGATCGTCGATGGTCTCGCGCAGCTCGTCGAGCGCGCGTTCCATCGTCATTTGCAGCGACGCATCGTCGGCCGCGATTCGCTCGCGCAGCTCTGCTTTGCTCGGCACGACCATCTGCGCAGCCGCGGTGGGAGTGGGCGCGCGCAGATCGGCGACGAAGTCCGCGATCGTGAAATCGACTTCGTGGCCGACCGCCGACACGATCGGGATTCGCGAGCGGACAATCGCCCGCGCGACGACCTCTTCGTTGAAGCACCACAAATCTTCGAGCGAGCCGCCGCCGCGTCCGACGATAATCACTTCGGCGCGGCCGTCCTCGTTGAGATCGGCGATCGCGCGCGCGACTTCGTTGCAGGCGCCATCGCCCTGCACTCGCGCCGGCCGGAAAATCACGCGCAGATTCGGAAACCGATCGAAGAGGATGCGCAACATGTCGCGCAGGCCCGCACCGCCGCGCGCGGTCACGATTCCGATCGTGCGGGGCAGATACGGCAGCGGCCGCTTGCGGCTCTGCTCGAAGAGACCTTCAGCGGCGAGCCGCCGCTTAAGCTGCTCGAACGCGACCTGGAGCGCGCCGACGCCGCGCGGCTCGATCTCCTCGGCATAGAGCTGCAGGGCGCCGCGCTGATCGAACAGGCTCACGCGCCCGCGCACGACGATCTCCATCCCGTCGGTGATCTTGAAACGCACGCGCTGGAACGCGAGCCGGAACATCACGACGCTAATCGACGCGCGATCGTCCTTGAGCGTGAAATAAAAATGATTCGAGGGTGCAAGCCGCGCGTTGGAGACCTCGCCAACGACCCAGAACTCGCCCAGGTTTTCATCGAGCGTGTCGCGGATTCGGCGCACCAGGTCCGAGACTTTGATCATCGCGCCGCGTCCGGCGCGAAACGCAAAGTCAAGCTGGCCCTGTCCGCCCATGAGCCCTCAGGCTAGCAGATGCATCGGCAGGGCACAGGAGGTGCAGGCGCGGGTACGAACAGGCGCATCGCGAAGTGCCATTCCTGCTTACGGAAAACGAACGTCGCAGCGGAGTCCTCGCTCGCGTGACTAAATGATAAGAGCAGAAAATAAGGAGAGCGCTTCGCGCGCTCACCGGTACCAGCCCTTTCGGGGCCTCCGAGATCTTTCGACTCCGCAGACTCCGCTCAAGATGACGCAATGGATGGCAGCCAGAGAGAGGACAGACAAGAACTTTATTTAAAGTGACTCGATCGTGAGAGCGTTCATTGTGTCGGATTCAGCCGAGCAACTTTTCCACGATCGATTTCGCGAGCGGTTCGCGGTAGCGCATGCGGCCGAGGTAACGCTCGTGGGTGAGGCGTGCGAGCGAGGCCTCGTTGGTTTGCGCGGCGGGAGAGTCGGCGGGTTCGACGTCGTTCAGGATGTAGCCGGTGATCTTGAGGCCGCGGCTCGCGGCGTAGTTCAGGGTCAGAACCGCGGCATTCAGGCATCCGAGACGATTTCCGATCACGACGATCGTTTCGAGATCGAGCAGCCAGGCAAGGTCGGAGAAATTGCGCTCCCAGGTAATCGGCACGGCGATACCGCCGGCGCCTTCGACCAGCATCACCTCGCTCGTGCTTTGGATCGTTCTGAAACATTCGGCCAGCTTGGCAAAATCCGGCGCGGGAATTCCGTCGAGAACAGCCGCCGCAGCGGGCGCCAGCGGTGAGCGATAGCGGAAGGGCGCGATCGTTTCGAGCCCGAGCGGGCATGCCGCGGAGAGCGCGAGCGCGCGCGCATCGGCCGGATCGAGCGTGCCGTCGGGCAGCTCGGAGCACCCGGTCTCGGCCGGCTTCATGACTCCAACGCGCATGCCACGCGCCTTCATCGCGAAGCCGAGCCCGCATCCGACAGTAGTCTTGCCGACGCCGGTGTCTGTGCCCGTGATCAGATATCTGTGCGCCATCTTCGCTCACCGCCCTGCCCGCTCGGTCACATCAACTACAGCGTTACACGTCACTTCGATCAATGTGTTGAGCTCGTCTTCGCGAATCGAAAGCGGCGGCATCAGGATGATCACGTCGCCGAGCGGCCGGATGATGACGCCGTGGCGGCGCGCCTCCTTGATAACGCGGACGCCAGTGAGATTGGCCGCCGGAAAAGGAATTCCGCGATCGCGATCCTGCATCAGCTCGATGCCAGTCATCAGGCCCCATCGGCGGATGTCCGCCGCATGCGCCAGCGATGCAAACATTTTGTCAAGTCCAGCTTCGAGCTGCGCGATACGCGGCTGAATACTCGCGATCACGGCTTCGTCGCGAAACACTTTCAGACTCGCCAGCGCGACTGCGGCGCCAAGAGGGTTACCGGTGTACGTATGCCCGTAGTAGAAGGCGCGATATTCCTGCGGCTCGCCGAGGAACGCCTCGAAGATGCGCTCAGTCGCGAGCGTCGCGGCCAGCGGCAGGTAACCGCCGGTGATTCCCTTGCCGAGACAGAGCAGGTCAGGCGTGACACCGGCGAGCTGCGAGGCGAACATCGCACCGGTGCGGCCGAAGCCGGTCGCAACCTCGTCGCAGATCACCAGCGCGCCCGCTTCACGAGCCATCGCGGTGATTTCGCGCAGGTATTGGGCCGAATGCGCCCACATACCCGCCGCACCTTGCATCAGCGGCTCGATCACCAGCGCGGCGAGCTCGTCGCGATGCGCCATTATTGCTTCGCGTGCTGCCTCGAGCGCTGCAGCCGTCGCCGCGGCGCTGTCCATCCCGCGATAGAAACGGAACGCGTGCGGCGGATCGACCTTTAGCGCCGGGAAGAGCAGCGGCTTCACGTGGCGATGGAACGCTTCGCTGTAGCCGAGGCTTACGGAGCCGACGGTGTCGCCATGATACGACTCGGTGAGCGTCAGGAACTTCGTGCGCTGCGATTCGCCGTTAAGCTGCCAATATTGCGTCGCCATACGGATCGCGACTTCAACCGCCTCGGCTCCCGAATCGGAATAGAAGACGCGTGAAAGTCCATCCGGCGCGATCGCGATCAGCTCGCGCGCGAGCTCGATCGCGGGAACGTTCGATAGACCGAGCATCGTCGAATGCGCGATTCGATCGACCTGCTCCTTGAGCGCGCGGTCGAGCTCGGCCTTGCGATGACCATGGACGTTACACCATAGCGACGAGACGCCGTCGAGATAGCGCCGCCCTTCGACATCGATCAGGTAGTTGCCGTCGCCGCGCTCGATGACAAGCGGATCCTGGCTCATCCAGGTGCGCATCTGCGTAAAAGGATGCCAGAGGAAACGGTGATCGGTGGATTTAAGATCGGGATACTGCAAACTCATTGTGCGCCAATGCTGCCAGTGCGTTCAGAGCAAGCCAAGCGCAAGTCCGGCTGAACGAAACGCGGCGAGCGCCTGGTCGAGATCGGCGCGCGTGTGCGAGGCGATCGGCGTTACGCGCAGGCGCGCCGTGCCGCGCGCAACGGTAGGCGGACGAATCGCGATCACGTATACAGCGCGATCAATCAGCGCCGCGGCCATCGCGACCGCGGCATCGGATTCGCCGATCATCACGGGCAGAATCGGCGATTCGGTCGGCGCGATCGCAAATCCCATGGCGGCGAGACCGGCGCGCACATAATTCGCGTTGTCCCATAGCCGCGCCATCAGTTCAGGCATCGATTCGATTAGATCGATGGCGGCGCCTGCCGCCGCGGCCATCGCCGGTGCGAGGCCGGTCGAATAGATAAAGCTGCGCGCGCGATTTAACAGGAAGTCGATCAACACGCGCGAGCCCGCGACGTATGCGCCGTAAGAGCCGAGCGCCTTGCTGAGCGTGCCGATGTGCACGTCGATATCGCGATCGAGGCCAAGATGAGCCGCGAGACCGGCGCCGCGTGGACCCACGACGCCGACGCCGTGCGCCTCATCGATCACCACCGCGGCACGATAACGTTTCGCGAGCTCGACGATCTCCTTAAGCGGCGCGAAATCGCCGTCCATGCTGAATACGGAATCGGTCACGATGAGACGCCGTCGCGCGTCGCCGCCCTCGGCCAGCATCGCGCGCAAATGATCGACATCGCGATGCCTATAAATTCGCAACTGCGCCTTGCTCAGACGGCACCCGTCGATCAGGCTCGCGTGATTGAGCTCGTCGCTGAAAATCATGTCGCCGGGTCCGGTCAGCGCCGTAATCGTTCCGAGATTGGCGAGGTAGCCTGAACCGAACACGAGCGCCGCCTCGACCCCTTTCAGATGCGCCAGCTTGACTTCGAGTTGATGAAGCGGCGCGAGGCTGCCCGCGATGAGGCGTGAGGCGCCAGCGCCGACGCCAGAGCGCTCGATGGCGTCGATGGCGGCACGCCTGAGCGTCGGATGCGAGGCGAGGCCGAGGTAGTTGTTGGAGGACATCATCAAAAGGCGCCGCCCGCCGATCGTGACGTGTGTATCGTGCGCGCTGTCGATGATTCTCAGGCTGCGACGAAGCGAAGAGCGCTCGAGCTCATCGAGCGCGGTGGTCAACTCAGAATCGAGCAAACTCATCTGAACAATTCTTTCGGCAGGTAGTCGGCGACATCACTAGCAGATCGCCCGGCGCGAAACCCGCACTTCACTTTGATTGCCCGCGTCGAGTGCGATACTGCAAAATTCAATTAGCGCGGCCGTATCCCTCTACCCGGGCCGCGCGGAGACATTTATGAGTCGAACCGCACAGGCAATCGCCGGCGTTGCCGAACACTGGGAAAAACAGCGGATTAAACACGCGCACCTGCACGCTCCGGTGCTCAACGTGAACGAGATTCACGCCCGGCACCTGACGACCGGCGAGCGAATCGCTGACTCATTTGCCGCAATGATGGGAAGCTGGACGTTCATCATCGTGCAGACTCTAATGCTCATCGTATGGATCGCGTTTAACGTGATCGGGTGGATCCGCCACTGGGATCCCTACCCGTTCATCCTGCTCAACCTTGCGCTCAGCTTCCAGGCTGCTTACGCGGCGCCGATAATCATGATGTCGCAGAACCGGCAGGCCGCGAAGGATCGCCTGATGGCGGAGCAGGATTACCAGGTCAACGCGAAAGCCGAGGAAGAAGTGAAATCGATCATGCGTCACCTGGAGCAGCAGGACGAGGTGATGATCGACATCCTGAGGCGACTCGAAACACAGCAACAACTGCTGCTCGCGGCGCACGCGATCCTGGATTCGAGCCGTCCGCCCGGCGGCGCGCTTCCCGCCTGACGCGATCTTCGATTCCTGAAAAACGCGCGCCGGACCATGAGGGCCCGGCGTGCGTTTTTCATGTCTCGGCTAAGCCGTTACGGCTTCGCGCTATCAGAGGGATCGTCGTTGTGGGCGAGCTGCATCTTGAAGGAGTCCCAGTGCTTGAGAATATCGATCGCCTTCTCAAGCTGAACGTCCTTCTGTTCCTTGGGCTGCTTTTCGGCCTTGGCTCCCAGGCCCGGCGAAGGCTGCGCACCAGGCTTGGCGGGCTCGGCCTCGGCGCCAGTCTTGGGCTTCTCCTGCTTCTGCGTGTTCTTGAAGTGATGCGGCAGGTCGGCCTCGTGAATCTCTTCATCCTGATCCACTTGCGCGCCCTGGAGTTCGAGCGCAGCTAGTGTCTGCTTGGGCGGCTCGCTATCGACATCGGGCGTGATACCAACTGCCTGGATCGAGCGTCCGAGCGGCGTGTAATAGCGCGCCGTCGTCAGGCGCAATGCGGAATGATCGTCGAGCGGCAGGATCGTCTGCACCGAGCCCTTGCCAAAGGTCTGCGTGCCGACGACCACGGCGCGCCGCTGATCCTGGAGCGCACCCGCGACGATCTCGCTGGCGCTGGCGCTGCCGCCATTCACCAGCACGACCATCGGATAGTCGACGAAGTCCTTCTTCTTGTGCGAGAAGTACTTCTGCTGCTGATTCTCGTTGCGGCCCTGCGTGTAGACGATGAGCCCGCCGTCGAGGAAATCGTCGCTGACCTTGACCGCCTGATTCAGCAGGCCGCCCGGATTGTCCCGCAGATCGAGCACGACGCCTTTGATCTGTCCGTGATCCTTTTCGCGGATCTCGTCGATCGCTTTCTCGACGCCGTCGTCGGTGTTCTCCTGGAAGGTCGCAATACGGATGTAGCCGTATTGTTCGTCAACCATCTTCGACTTGACGGCTTGGATCTTGATCACATCGCGCGCGAGCGAAACCGTGAACAGGTCGGGCACGTTGGGGCGATGAATGGTCAGCTTGATCTTGCTGCCCTTGGGCCCGCGCATCCGTTTGACGGCTTCGTTGAGCGTCATGTCCTTGGTGAAGTCGTCGTTGATCTTGATTATCTGGTCGCCGCCCTTGATTCCGGCCTTGTAGGCCGGCGTGTCTTCGATCGGTGACACGACGGTAAGCACGCCGTTTTTGATCGTGATCTCGATTCCGAGGCCGCCGAAGCTGCCGCGGGTTTCGACCTCGAGGTCGCGATACAGGTCGGGCGTGAGGTAGGCGCTATGCGGATCGAGCGACGACAGCATCCCGGTGATCGCACCGTCGATCAGCTGCTTGGTGCTCACCGGCTCGACGTAGTTTTTCTGCACGATTGCGAGCACGCTCGCGAACGTGTCGAGCTCCTGGTAGGTGTCGTCGGGCAGCGCTTGGGCGCGGCGAACCGCGATCTCCTGGAGCGCCACGAACGTGAGCGCTGCCGCCACTGCCACAGTGATAGACCAACGATGGCGCTTAAACATCGACATTAATGAACCGCCAGAAAGAGTTTGAACATTGAACCATATGGACGCGCCGGATGCACACGACGAAGAGGCAGCACCCGGTCATCCTTGTTTAGCATCGAGCAATTGTTGCAGGGCGTCCTTGACGTCGGGCCGCGACCAGTCAAAACCACCCATGTGATGGGCGACGATGCGCCCGTTGCGGTCGATTATGAAGGTCTCGGGAACCCCGCTCACGTCATACGATGTACTCACCTTGTTTTCCGGGTCGAGCAGAACCGTGAAGTGATAGCCGTTCTTTGCAACGTACGGCGCCACCGCCGTGCGTCCCCGCTCGTCCTGGCTAACGGCCAGCATCACGAAGTCCTTGTTGGTCATGAATTCGTTGTACAGCGTCTCCATCGAAGGCATTTCCTCGCGGCACGGCCCGCACCAGGTCGCCCAGATATTGAGGAACACGACCTTGCCCGCGAACTGATCGAGCGTAACGGTCGCGCCGTCGAGTGATTCGAGCTTGAAATTGGCGGCCTTGGGCCCAGCGGCGACCGGCTCATCCTTTGAGGACGACGACGGGGCCGGGATCGTTTCGCCGACGAAGGGCTGCTCGGAAGCGCGCCGATTCTCAATGATGATCGCGAGACCAAGTCCAACGACGACCACGAAGGCCGCAATCACGTAGAGAAATCGGTTACTGTTCTCCATCGCTCAGGCTCTTAGCGCCTCTTTGGGTTCAACCGCCTGCGGAGTCTCGCGCGACGAAGTCAGCAGGAGACCGACCGTACCTCCGACCATCATCGCAATCGCGATCAGTTGCGCCTCGCTCAGGCCCATGAAGACTCGCGGATTGATCCTTACGAACTCAACCAGAAAGCGCGCCCCCCCGCCGAGGACAAGATACCAGTAAAAGAGCCGTCCCGGGGCGCCATAATTCTTCCTGATCGACCACAAGTAAGAGAACACCAACATATAGAGGATAGTTTCGTAGATCGGCGCCGGATGAACCCTGACGCCGGGGAAGTAGCCCGAGACAAGCTGTCCGTGCTCATCAAGTTTCAGAACGGTCTGCGCGTTCCATCCGACGATCGCGTTTTTGTAGGCCACCGCCCACGGCAGCGTCGAAGGCAACCCCCAGTCGCCGTCACCCGACAGATGGCATCCGATTCGCCCAAGAGCCTGTCCGATTGCGAGCGCGGGCCCGGCCAGGTCGCAGGTTATCGCGAAGGGAATTTTGTACCGTCGCGAGACGAGAAAGACCGCTGCCAGGCCGCCGATCAGGCCACCATACCAGACAAAGCCCGAGCCGGAGAAAATCATCGATTTCGGGTCGGCGAGGTAGGCCGGCAGGTCGTCAAGGATCGCGTAGATTCGCGAGCCCGCGATTCCGCCGATCGCCGCCCAGATAACCATCGACGAGGAATACTCGGGGTCGATACCGCGGCGCTTGCAATCGAGGCGAATCACCAGATCCGCCGCCAGGAAGCCCAGCGCCATCATCAAGCCGTAGCTGTAGACGGTCAGGGGTCCGAGCTGGAAAAGAACAGGAATCATATCTGGTTGAACTATATTACCGGCTCGCCACCCAGCACCACAGGGGCCAATTCGCTTGCGCCTGCCCGACTCACCATTATAGGACGCACGGATGCGCGCAGTTCTTCAACGTGTAAGTCAGGCTGAGGTCCGAATCGGGGGCAAAATCGTCGGCCGGATCGGGCGCGGCCTCGTCGTTTTGCTCGGCGTGGCGCGCGATGACACCGAAGCTGACGCCGATTTTATCTGCGATCGCACGCTCGGGATGCGCATCTTCGCCGACGCCGACGGCAAGATGAACCTCGCGCTGACGAAGGTTGGCGGCGAGTTGCTGGTAGTCTCGCAATTCACACTCCTGGCCGATACCGAGTCGGGGCGGCGGCCATCATTTATACGAGCGGCAGCGCCCGACGATGCGCGGCGGCTCTACGAGCACTTTCTCTCGCTCGCCCATCAAGCCGGTGTTAAAGTTGAGGCAGGTGAGTTCGGCGCGATGATGGAAGTCGACCTAGTCAACGACGGCCCGGTCACGATCCTCCTCGACAGCCGCAACCGGTGAAATCCACATGGCACGGGCGGGCTTTTACGCCGTCGAGTCGGGAAAAATCTCCTTTCGACGCGACGGCAACTGGTACAGCGACGACGAGCGCATCGACAACCCGCGCATCGCGCTGCTCTTCAGCCAGAGTATCCGGCGCAATCCCGACGGCTCGTACTATCTGCAAGTCGCCGAGGAACGTGCGTCGATCACGGTCGAAGATACGCCCTACGTCGTGAAGGCAGTCGAGGACGACGAGCTCGGCGGCTTCATGATAGTGCTCAACGACGACTCTCGCGAAGCGCTCAGCGCCGACGCGCTCGAGGTCGGTGATGACAACGTGCTCTATGTGCGGGCTAAAGGCGGCGAGTATCGCGCACGCTTCTTGCGCTCGGCGTACTACCATCTCAGCGATCGATTCGAGTCCGACGAGCACGGCAACTTCTTCATCACGCTCCGCGGCAAGCGCGAACCTGTCGGCCATAGCGCCGCGCGCGCCTGAACGAATTCGATGCGCCTCGAGGAGCCCAATCTGCACATCGTGCTGGTGCGTCCCGAGATCCCGCAGAACACCGGCTCGATCGCGAGGCTGGCCGCGGCGACGCGCACGCAGCTGCATCTCGTCGGCCCGCTGGGATTCTCGCTGGAAGATCGCTATCTGAAGCGCGCCGGCCTCGATTACTGGCCGCTGGTGGATCTGATCACGTATCGCGACTGGGATGAATTCGCCGCCGCGCATCCGGGCATACCCTCCAAATATTTTTCGACGCACGCGCGCAAATCATACCTCGACGCGGCGTACTCGACCGGCGACTACGTATTCTTCGGCAGCGAAACGAAGGGCCTAGGCCGCGAATTCGTCGCAGATCGAATCGAAGACGCGTATCGAATCCCGATCTTCGAATCCGGCGTCCGCAGCCTCAACCTCTCCAACGCAGTTTCGATAGTTGTCTACGAAGCGCTGCGCCAAACCGGCGCCCTCGAAGGCAAATAACTTCTGAAATTCTGAAAAATACAGCAGGGTGGGCGTCCCTGCCCGCCGTTGAGACGGCGCGCCGCGCGCCTTCGATGCTTTACAAACTGTGGCGCGGGCCGATGGCTCGCGCATCTCAATGGCGGGCAGGGACGCCCACCCGACTATATTTTTTCAGGATCAGGACTTCGGGGCGCGCTTCGTGCCGCAGGAGCCGCATCCAGAACCGCACGCCTTCTGCACCGGCGGCGAGCCAATGAAGTAGCCGGTCGCTTCGAGCTCCTCCGCATCCACCCAATCGAGGCGCTCGTCGATCGGCGCATCGCAATGCACACACATCCGATGCTCATTGCCGTCGGCGTCGAATCCCACGTGGGTGAGCACTGTTTTCTCGCACCCGCCGCAAAACGCCATCGGAAACGAGCCGAGAATCTGAGGATTCGCCGCCATAATCTAAGACTCTATATCGCAGCGGCGTGCAGGCGAAAGTGCTGCTCCGGGTTCACTTCGGTGGCGTGTGCGTGGCGATCCACCACGTGTTGCCATAGGCGTCTCTTACGCCGCCCACGCGATCGCCCCAGGTCATGTCGGCAGGCTCTCGCACCGCTTTGGCGCCTACGCTCAGCGCCTTGACGAATGTCGCGTCGACATCGGGAACGTACACCCACAGCGCAGAGGCCATCGACTTGTCGGCGAAATATCCCGAGCCAAAATCCACGCGCGAGTCACCGATCATCACTTCATTGTGGCTGCTACCGTCGGCGGCTACGTCGCCGCCGTGCAGCACTTCGGCGCCGAACACATCTATCAGGAAATCAATCAGCCCTTGGCCGCCATACAAGTACGGCGTGATCGTGCGATATCCGGGCTGGATGTAGCCTTTGTCATCTGCCATCAAGGTGCCTCCGATCGCGTGACTGCCGCTCCAACTAAACGTGCGAAAGGCTCGAAAGTTACGATCGGATGTAAGGCTCGCCGAGCGCGCTGGGCGCGGCGGCCTGGCCGCCGACCGTCGCCAGCACGACGAGCGTCAGCGCGTAGGGCAGCGCTAGAAAGAACTGATACGGGATCGCGGTGCCCAGAGCCTGCATCGCGAACTGCAGCGCCATCGCGGCGCCGAATAGTAATGACGCCGCGGCGAGTCCCCACGATTTCCAACGGCCCAGGATAACGACCGACAGCGCGACGAAGCCGCGGCCGGCCGAGATGTTCTCGACGAAGGTGTTCGCATACGCGAGCGTCAGGAAAGCGCCCGCGACTCCGGTGAGCGCGCCCGACACGAGCAGCGCCTCCCATCTGAGGCGATACACTCCGAGCCCGAGCGCATCCGCGGCATCGGGACGCTCGCCCGCGGCGCGCAAGCGAAGTCCGTATCGCGTGCGCATCATGATGAAGCCCGCGATCGGGATCAGCGCAAACGTGATGTACACGAGCAGGTTATGATCGAAGAACGCGGGTCCGATAATCGGGATGCTGGCGAGCGGACCGAGCGGCAGCCGCGGCATCGACTTCACCATGAATGACGACCCGGTGACGCCGAAGAACTGGCGGTAGAAAACTCCGGTGAGACCTAGCGCCAGAATATTGAGCGCGGTGCCGGCGACGACCTGGCTCACGGCGAGGTTCACCACCATCGCGGCGAAGATCGCATTGATCGCGACGCCAGCCGCGATTCCCGCGCCGAGGCCGAGCAGCATACTGCCGCTGAAGTACGCGACCGCGAACGCGAAGAACGCGCCCGACAGCATCGCGCCTTCGATTCCAATATTGATGATGCCGCTTTCCTCGACCAGGAGTTCGCCGATAGCCGCGAGCAGGATCGGCGTCGTCATGCCGATCGTGGATTTGAGGAACGCTTCAAGCATCGCGCGACACCGCCGGCTGTGCGGGCCCCTCAACCACCGGGCGGAAGCTCGCACCGAGCCGCTCCGCGTATGGCGTATCGAACGCGAGCAGGATCAGAATCACCGTGCCTTCCATCACCTGCACGAGCACGGGCGAAACTCCGACCGCGCGCTGCATCGCTTGCGAGCCGTTGTCGAGCGCGCCAAAGAGGAGAGCAGCGACGAGAATCCCGAGCGGATTCAGCCGCGCAACGAGCGCGACCGCGATCGCCTCGTAGCCCCAGCCCGGAGAAATCTTCTCGTACAGGCGATGAGTGATCGCCGCGATATGGGCAGCCCCGCCAAGTCCTGCGAGCGCGCCGCTCAGCGCCATCACACGGATCGTAAGCGCGGCGATCGGGATACCGAAGAAAGTCGAGGCGCGGCGATTTCGTCCCATCGCGCGCAGCTCGAAACCGACGGTGGTGTGGAACATCAGCAGGTAGCATCCTGCCGCCAGCGCGATCGCGATCACGACTCCGAGGTTGAGGCGGCTCGGCTGGAAATAGAATCCAAGCTCCGCCGCGTGCGCGATCGGCGCGCTCTCGGGAAACGCGCGCGTCGGTTCCATCAGCGGACCGTGCACGACCCAGCTTAGAGTCTGCGCGGCGACGAAGTTAAGCATGATCGTGCTGATAACTTCGTTGACGTCGCGCCGCGCGCGCAGCCATCCCGCGATTCCGCCCCAAATCGCGCCGCCAAACGCGCCCGATGCGAGCAGGATCGTCACCGCTATCGAATGAGGCCAGCCGTCGAGCCATGGGCCGATCGCGCCCGCGGCGATCGCACCGGCCACCAGCTGCCCGTCGGCGCCGATATTCCACAGCGCCCCCGAGAACGCGAGCGAGACGGCGAGGCCCGTGAACACCAGCGGTGTGGCTTTGACGATCGTGTCTGTGAACGCGTACCAGCTTCCGAATGCGCCATCGCCGAGCGCGGCGAACACGGCGATCGGCGACGCACCCAGCGCAAGAAGAACGATCGAAATGATCGCGGCGGCGAGCGCGATCGCGGCGGCGGGTTTGATCAGCGCCGAAAGCATCGAATCAGTCCCACGCCCCCGCCATCAGAAGCCCGAGCCGCTCGGGATTGCGCTCGTGCGACTCGGCCTCGCGAATTTTCCCGCGGCTGATTACGAGCAGCCGGCCGCATAGCACTAGCAGCTCGTCGAGATCGCTCGAGATCAGCAAGACCGCGCCGCCGCCCGCGGCGAACTCGACGAGCGTGCGATGAACATCGGCAGTCGCCGCCAGATCGAGGCCGCGGCAGACGTTGTGCGCGATAATGATCCTCGGATTGAGCGCGAGCGCGCGCGCAACTTCGAGGCGTTGGCGATTGCCGCCTGAAAGCGAGGCCGCGGTCGCGTCGGGACCCGGCGCGCGCACGCGAAAGCGCTGGATAAGCTCCGCGCAGAGCTCGATCGCGCGCGGGCGATCGAGCCATCCCCGGCGCGCGAAGCGCTCGCGCAGCGGCCGCTCGAGCAGCATGTTCTCCCACAGCGTCATATCGAGCACGAGTCCGTCGTGATCGCGATCTTCGGGAATCACGGCCATCGACGATGAGCCCGCCGCTTCGATCGTGCCACCATCCGGTTTGCGTACGCGCGCCAGTAGCTCGACCAGCTCCGGCTGTCCGTTGCCATCGACGCCCGCAAGCCCCGTGATCTCGCCGCCGCGCAGCTCGAGATTCAAATGATCGAGAATCGTGCGCCCGTCAGAAACGAGATTGAGGTTCGCGATCCGCAGCAACGGCTCGGTCGCATGCGACGGCGTTGCTGAAACCTCGGCCGGCGCAGCCAGATCGCCGATCATGAATTGCGCGAGCTCGCGCTGGCTGGTTTCCGCGACTGTCGTGCGCGCGACGACGCGGCCCTGCCGCAAAACTGTGATTCGATCGGCGGCGGCCATCGCCTCGGCCAGCTTGTGAGTTATCCAGATGATTATTCGATTCTCGCCGCGCAGGCGCCGCAGCAAATCGAGAAAGCCCGCAAGCTCCGACGGCGCCAGCACGCTCGTCGGCTCGTCGAAGATCAGCACGCGCGGCTCGAAGCTGAGCGCGCGCAGCAACTCAAGCCGCACACGTTCAGTCACCGAGCGCTGCTCGACGAGCGCGCCGGCACTTGGCAGCTCGAAGCCGAGCCGCTGCGCCATCGCGCGCGCTTTGGATGCGACAGCCGCGAGATCGTATTTGCCCTGCGCACCGAAGCCGCCGAGCGCAAGATTCTCTTCCCACGTCATGCGCTCGAAGAGCAGCGGGCTCTGATGCACCGCGGCGATTCCCGCCGCGAGCGCGTCGTGCGGCGAGCCGGCGCTGAGCGCACGTCCATCGAGCCTCGCCTCGCCGGAGTCCTGGCGCACTGCGCCCGCGATCACGTTCATGAGCGTGGTTTTGCCGGCGCCGTTCTCGCCGATGAGCGCGTGGATCTCGCCGGGGCGAGCCGCGAAATCAACTGCGTCGAGCGCGAGCGTGCGCCCGAATCGTTTCGTTATGGCGTGTGCTTCGAGCACCTACGCGGCGCTTTGCGGCGAGGGCGATCCGTATTGGCTGCGCACGTAGTCGAGCGCCGCCTCGCGCGAAGTCAGGACGCCGTCGAGTTGCTGATCTTCGACATCCTTGAGGATCGCCTTGAAGCGCGGGCCCGGTGCGAAGCCGAGGCCGATCAGATCGTTGCCGCCGATGAGGCGCGGCGGGCGGATTTCCGCGGCGCTCATCGTAGTGCGTGCGCGGTGACACAGGTTCCAGAAGCCCATGTACGAGCTCGACGCAAAGGTGTCCATCAGCGCGACTTCCATCAGCTCATCGAAACCGTCTTCCGCGAGCATCCGCTTGAGCGTCGCCGGGCGCATCCGCGGCGCCATCGTGAGCCGCAGATGATTTCGCACGAGATACGCGACACGCTCCTGTACAAAGCGCGAGCGCTTGAGCCGCGCCATGATCCCGGCCGCCATTTCCGCGCCGATATCCGTATGCCCATAGAACGTGACCTTGTCGCCAACTACGGCGCGCGTGCGCGGCTTGGCGACATCGTGAAACAGGATCCCGAACGCGACGGTCTCGGAGCAGTCCGCGGGCAGCATCGAAACCGCGAGCCGCGTATGCGTATAAACGTCGCCCTCGGGATGAAAATTCTCCGGCTGCGCGCATCCAACCATCTCGAGCACTTCGGGGATCAGGGCCTGCATCAGTCCACTTGCAGTTAGCAGGTCGATGCCGCGCGCGGCGCGTCCCTCGGTCATCAACCTCATGAGCTCTTCGCCGATTCGCTCCGCGGAGATATCGACGATCGTCGGCGCCGAGCGTTTCATCGCCGCCCAGGTCGCGGGATCGATCACGAAATCGAGCCGCGCCGCGAAACGCGCCGCGCGCAGGATACGCAGGTGATCTTCTTCGAAACGGTCGTAGGGATTTCCGATCGCGCGCACGATCCCAGCGCGCAGATCGCGCATCCCGCCGACCAGATCGATCAGCCGATCCTCCATCGGATCGTAGTACATGCCACCGATCGTGAAGTCGCGGCGAATCGCGTCTTCCTCGATCGTGCCGAAGCGGACCGACGAGGGACGGCGGCCATCGATATACTCGGCATCGGCGCGGAACGTCGCGACTTCGTACTGTTCATCGTCGAGCAGCACCGCGATCACGCCGAACTTCGCGCCGACTGCGACGGTGCGATCGAACATCCGCTGCACGACCTCGGGCCGCGCGTCGGTCGCGATATCGTAGTCCTTGGGCGCGACGCCGAGCATTCGATCGCGCACGCATCCGCCGTTGAAGTAGGCCACGAAGCCCGCCTCCCGCAGCTTGCGCACGATCGCAATCGCTTTCTGTTCGTTCGCGTTCAATCGATTCCTCGGACCTTGTTCTCTGTCCCGAATCTCAGCCCGCATTATTCTTATAACCTCGCCCGCAAAGCGGAAGAGGTCGACTGGATCGCGACTTGAGATGTCTGAGTTCAAGTCGCGATCCGGTCGGGTTAGGGTTCCGCGCTCGGAGCTTGCACAAATGTTCTTGACGGAGATCGCTGTATGCTCCGAACGCTGCACCCTCACCCGCGCGTCACGGCGCTTGCGAAAAAATCGCAACCGCCGCGCCACGCGACCTCTCCCACAAAAAAGTGGGCGAGGTGGTTCATATTCTAACGGGCTGTGATGCGGGCGCTACAGGGCCTCACTCGCGGCGCAGCGTGGGCGCGCCGAGCACGATGCCGCCGTCGACGGCGATTACCTGGCCCGTCACGTTGATCGCCTTGCCGGAGCACAGCCACGCAACGGTGTGGCCGATATCGTCCATGGTCTGCTCGCGGCCGAGTGGCACCAGCGATTTGACCGTCGCCTCGAACGTGGCGCGCGCGTTGCTGTCGCCGCCGCCCAGCGCCGCGCCGAGATTCTCCCACACCTTCGTATAGATGAGACCCGGGGCGACGGCGTTGACGCGGATTCCATCGGGACCGAGCTGCAGCGCGAGCGTCTTCGTGTACGAAATCACGCCGGCCTTGGCCGCCGCATATGCCGCCAGCACGGGAGACGGCAGCAGACCCGCGATCGACGAGGTGTTGCAGATCGCGCCGCCGCTCTTCATCCGCGGCGCAATTTCGCGCGACACGATATAGACCGAGTTGAGATTCAGATCGACATAGCGCCGCCAGGTATCGACGCTGTCCCACATCGTCTGGTGTCCCGACTCAAACCACGCGCGCTCGCCGCCGCCGGCGTTGTTGCACAGCACGTCAGGATGCGGTCCGAAGCGCGAGGCGATCTCCTCCATCGCGGCGTGAATCTGCTTTTCGTCGGTCACGTCGGAGGCGAAGCCCTCGACCTTGTCTTTTATCGAGGGTGGCGGCCCCGCGAGCTCCTTGTCGATAACGGCGATTCGATCGACGACTTTTTCATTCAGCAGCGCGTTGACGATTCCAAGTCCGAGTCCGCGCGCGCCGCCAGTCACGATGGCATACTTCATCGAATTTCGCGGCGCGGTTGAGATTCGCGTCCGCCCTCCAAAGATGCGTGCAGTTGCAGGTCAGAACGTTACTAGACGTGGCGCGCGCGCGACAACCGAATCGTTTTGGGACGCAAAGCGTCTCCATATACAGGGAGGTCGCTTCGAGCGAACCACAAAGATGTTCAGCATGGTTCTGTTCGCGGTCGCCGCGTTTGCCGCTAACTTGATCGCAGTTGCGATTACCTTTGGCACATTGATTCTCGAACGCAGACTCGGCCTCGGCCGGGGCGTTGCGCTTGACGCGATTCTGATTATGGCCGCCTCTTATGGATTCGGCGCATGGCTGCTCGGCCGCGCCCTGGTGCGGCGCTTCAGCAGCGCATCTGGTGAGATCAGCGTTCGCTGAGACGCGGCGCTAGTTCAATTGATCGAGCATGGACCTCGCGGCCTTGAGATCCGCGGTGTCGAGGCCGTCGGTAAACCAGTTGTAGACGGGATTCAGCAACTCACGAGCGCCCGCGCGATCTTGCCGCGATGCCAAGAGTCTCGCGAGGCTGGTCGCGGCGCGTATCTCCCAACATTTGGTGTTCATCTCGCGAGCGAGCCTGATCGCTTCGCGAAAATCAGCTTCCGCCGCATCCTGTTGTCCAGTCCTGATGCGCAAGTCACCGCGGCATCGCAGGATATCCGGCTGATAGATCAGTTCCTCGGGATTGGCCGCGAGCGCATTCTCGATTGATGCGAGCGCATCTTCCAGCCTGCCATCGAGCGCCTGCACCTCGGCCAACTGCGTCAGCAATTCCGTGAATCCGACGCGCGCGCCGAGCTCGGCGAGCGAATCCAGCGCCTCGCGCATCGACTTCAAACCTTCGCTCGTATCGCCGAGATGCGCCACGGCCCATCCGATCGAAAATCGCGCCAGGTCGCGACAATACGAAAAGCCGCGCTCTTCGCAGATCACCAGGCTCTCGTTTGCCGCTTCCTGGGTGAGTCGAGGTTCGCGCAGGAAGCAATGAAACCAGCTCTCAAACCATCGCGCGAAAGCTTCGTCGTAAGGATTGTGACTCTCCTTGGAGAGGGCGACGCCGCGGACCGCCCGCGCACGGGCTGCGTCGATGCGGCCCGTCGCCCATAGGCCGATGCTCGAGAAGCCATAGACGTTTGAGAGCACGCCGGCGAGCTTCCTCGGACCGATCGACTCAATACAAGCGTCGAAACGCTCGAAATACTCCTCCGCTCCCGCCATGTCACCGCGATACAGACGCACCGTGACCTGACTGTTGTAGGCAAGCCCGCGTTCCTGTTCGGTGCCTTCACGTTCGACCAGGTCCATCATTTGATCGGCGAGCGCGGCCGATGCCGCATGATCGCCAGCCGCATAAGCGGCAGCCCATGCGCTGAATCCTTGTCTGAAAATATCGCCGGTGCTGCCAGTTTTCTCGGCCAGAGCGCGGGCGCGCCCGAGCATCTCGACGGTTTCGCGCGCCGCGTAGCCCCACGCTCTTTGCAGCAGCCAGAGCAGCGGCAGCACGAGTTTGAGCTCGCGAGCATCGCGCTCGGGCGACTCGGGAAGCGTAGCCAGGTCGGCCAGAGCCTGACGCAGATTCTGCTCGGCTTCACGATACGCGCCGCGCGCTTCGGCGCCCTGGCTGGCGTCCTTCCAGGCCGCGACGGCGAGTTCCGCTTCACCCGCGTCGGTCCAATGACGCGCGATCGTTTCGCCGCGCGCCGAGGCCATCGCAGGGAATTTCTCGACGATCGTTTGCGCTACGCGTCGATGCATCTCCTTGCGTCGGGTCTTGAGCAAGGCCTCGTACGCGGCATCCTGGATGAGCGCGTGCTTGAACTGGTAGGTGGCCTCGGGCGGGATTCCGCGCGCGTAAATCAACTCGGCGTCAGCGAGTTTGAGCAGGGCCGACTGCAACTGCGTTTCAGGTATCGATGCGACAGCGGCGAGGAGTTCGTAGGAGAAATCACGGCCGATAACTGCCGCGATCTGCGCGACTTCCTTCGCGCGGCCGAGGCGATCGAGCCGCGCCTCGAGCGAATCGTGCAGCGTCGCTGGAATCTCGTGCGCCGCCGAACGGCCGCGGCGCTCGAGCATCAGGCGCGTCAGCTCTTCAGCGAAAAGCGGCACGCCGTCGGTGCGCTTGACGACCGCCTCGATCACATTCAGGTCGAGCGCGTGCCGGGCTGCGACCCCGGCCACCATCTCGCGCGTCTCGCGGTCGCTCAGCCGGCTCAGCATGATCTGCGAATGATGCGCGCGGGCCGGCCATGGCGCGCGAAACTCAGGCCGCGCCGTGAAGAGCAGCAGGATCGAGGCGGTCGCGCCATGGTCCACCAGCATCTGGCTGAGCTCGAGCGTCGAAGGATCCGCCCATTGCAGATCTTCGATCACAATGACGAGAGGCTGCGACCTGGCGAGACTCAGAATCCACATCGCGAGGTTCGCGAGCAGGCGGCGGCGCTTCTGATCCGCGGCGAACATCAGCGGCGAATATTTTTCTCCGACCGCAAGATTGAGCATTTCGGCGATCAGCGGCACCGCCTCGCTGACCTTCATTCCCGCCGCTTCCATTGAACGCTCGAGGTCGTTGATGCGCCGCTCGTCGGGTTCGCCGCCGCTCCATCCAAGGCTCTGCGCGAGAATCTGCGTCACGGCATGAAAAGGGGTACTCTGAAAGAACTGCTCGCCCGCGCATTCGATCCAGATATGAGGCACGTTGGCGACTCGCGCGCGGAACTCCTCGACCAGGCGCGACTTGCCGATTCCGGGCTCTCCCACCGCGAGCACGATCTGACCCTCGCCCTGGCGCGCGCGCTCCCATCGGCTCAGCACGAGCCGCAGTTCCTCGTCGCGGCCGACGAACGGCGTCACGGCGCGAGCATCATCGCGATAGGTGCGGCGGCGCGCCGCAACCGGCGCAATCACGCGATGCAATTGAACCGGCTCCGCAACGCCCTTGAGCTGATGCGCGCCGCGATCGTCGAGCTCGAACGCGCCGGACACGAGCTGATGCACTGCGTCGGTGATAAAGACCGAGTCGGGCGCGGCGGCGCCCTGCACGCGCGACGCGATATTCGGAGTATGGCCGAACACGTCGGCCTCCGCGCCGCCGGCATGTCCGACGACGACCGAGCCCGCATCGATACCGACGCGCACGGCGAGCTTCACATTGTGACTGGCGGCAAGTTTCTTGTTGAGCTCCGCGACCGCCTCGACGATCGCGAGCCCGGCGCGTACGGCACGCTGCGCGTCGTCCTCGTGCGCCTCGGGCCATCCGAAATAAACCATCAGGCCGTCGCCGAGATACTTGGCGACATGACCGCCCGCGCGCTCGACCGCGTCAGCCGCGGTACGCTGATACTGCGCGGCAATCTGGTGCCATTCTTCGGGATCGATATGCGATGCGATCTCGGTCGAGTTGACCAGGTCGCAGAAGAGTACCGTCAGATGACGCCGCTCGCCGTCGGCGGCGCCCTCGGGCGTTGCGGATGGAGCTGCAATGTCGGAAACCGACGTTCCGCACTCGACGCAGAATCGCGCTCCGGGTGAATTCTCGAAGCCGCAGCCAGGACAGGCGCGGCGAAGTTGTGCGCCGCATTGCGCGCAGAACTTCGACCGGTCGGAATTATCAGTCCCACAAGAGGGACACCGCATTGGTTCCTCGTGCCCCCTCGAGCCCACTATCGCGGAATCGCATGCGAAGTCCAAGCGAAGCAGAACGTGTTTTAACTGGTGATTATGCGGCTTCGCGCCGGTTCTCGCCGTAGGTTTTCCGATATACGCGAAGGAGAGCAGCGAAGATCGAGATGATCGCCGGGCCGAGGAACAGGCCGAGCGGGCCGTAGGCCTCGATCCCGCCCATGATCGCCAGGAACAGCGCGAGCGTCGGCAGGCTGGTGCCGTGGCGCATCGCGATCGGCTTGATGAAGTTGTCGATAATCGCAAGGCAGATCGCGCACCACACGACGAGGCCGATTGCCGAGCCCCATCCGGCGGTGTAGAGCAGCCAGATCGCCGCGGGGAGCCAGATGAGCGCCGTGCCGCCGATCGGCAGGAGGCCCGCCGCCGCGGATGCGAGCGCGAGGAACAACCAGTAGGGCACACCGAAGACCAGCAGGCCGATTCCGATCGTCACGCCCTGGAGCAGAGCGGTGAGCATCAGACCGCGGATCACTGAGGAGAGCGTCGCGCGCAGCGTCTCGAAAATCGCGGCCTTGTCATCTTCATGCAGCGGGGTGAGCGAGCGCAGCGATTGGTAGTAGTAGTCGCCGTCGCGCAGCATGTAGAAGAACGCGAGCAGCGCGATACTGAAATCGAACACGAAGCCCGCGATATTGCGCGCGACCTGTGTGCCGTTCTTCATAACGTAGTCGCTGGTGACCTGCGCCGCCTGCATCGCGACCTTGGGCAACTGGTCGTTGAGCTCGTAGCCATGCTCATGCATCCGCAGCGCGAGCCACGAGAGCGGCCCGATGTGAATCAGCATGTCGTTGATCTTGTGGATGTCCTCGCCCTGCGCCCACTTCGACGCTTCGGCATAGAGCGCCTGCGCCTCGACCACGAGCCGCCCGGAGAGCCATACCGAGGGCATGACGACAAGGAATCCGACGACGAGGCTGATGATCACGGAGGCAAGCGTGCGGCTCTTCACCAATCGCTGCACGTGGATGAGCGAAGGATGGGCCATGAAGGCGAGCAGGATTCCCCAGGCAAACGGCACGAAAAACGGCGTGAGAAGCTGGTACAGCTCATAGGCCATCAAGGCCAGAAAGCCGAAAAAGAACACCTGCACGATGCGCTCGCGATCCATGATCCCGGCGCGCAGCTTAGCAAATAGTGGGGCGATTGGCGCGAGCGCCGACAGTCGGGGGCAAATCAGTTGGCGGCGGCAATCGGCTGGGTTATCTGCTGCGAGGAGGCGCGGCCGAAGATCAGGAACTTATACGACAGCGCGACTGTGCCAATAACCGTCGCGACCTCAAACGTATGAATCCCCACGCCAACAATATCGAGCCCCGCGGTGATCAGTTGCCAAGAGTTGTTCCCGACGTGGTCGACCAGTCTGGCGACGACGAACCACGGACCGAGCGCGATCGCATCGATCGCGAGCATCCGTTCGAAATATCCACGAGTTTGACGAAGTGCGGGCTCAAATCCCGCATATCGTTGAATCGCGATCGCGGGGAAAACGAACGAGCACCTTATACACATGATGATCGCGATCGTCGCGCCGACGATTACAACCGCGGCGGCGCCCGTCAGCGGCAATGATTCGTGCGTGACGTAATAGTGGATATGCGCCGATTGCATGAGCATTGCGGGGAAGCCAACGGTCACCGCCACTGCAGTGACCAGGAGGGCGTATGCGGCTAGATACTGCAGCTCGACTTTTCCGACCGCGAAGACCGGCCGTCTGGCGATAGATTGCGGTCCGAGCAGGATCAGTCGGAACCACGCCACCGCAAATGGCGTAAACGCCAAAGTGTTCACGATCCAGGAGATGACGCGCTGCTGGTTCTGGCTCATCCCGTAATACGCGAGGACCCAGGCGAGCAGAGACACAACGGCGTTCGCCAAGGTTGGTATCCACACGAAGTTGGCAAAGGTGTCGAGATGCTGAAACGGCAGAATTACCGCCTCGATCGCGATTCGCACGATTGGGAGATCGCGAGACCGCTCTTTTTCACGCTTCGATGAAGGTTCGCCCGCTGTCACAGTTAACATGACGAGGTGTCAGGCCGCCAAGTTTCCCAACCGCATTGGAATCTGGCAAGGGCGGCGCATCGCGACTCCCCCTTGCCTTCAAATGGGCGCCTGATGTCTTCTGGAGGCGGCGCCGCGTACACTTCGAGTGACATGAACAGAGTCGTTGAGTGGTTTTCGCGCAATCGGGGGGCACTGCTGGGATTCGCTCTTCGCCTGTCAGTAGTTCCGGTCGTCTTTTTCCTCGTTTATCTCGATGTGATCGTTCATTTCGTGATCTTCATGACGATCGTCGGTGCGATCGCATCGATCGTCTGGAGCCTCACCTACTGGCGGCCGGGGCGCATCCAAATCGGCCGGCGGGGAATGCGCTACCGGAACGTCCGCCACGTGGCGCGCCTGCTTTCCTCACTTGGCGTCGCAATTTTAATCGCATACGTAGCGGGACATCAGTATTGGTCGCCGTCCGAACCGAAACATCCTCGCCTGGAATGGCCTTTCGAAGTCAAGTTGAGCATTGGCCTCGCCAAACTGGACAATGACAACGATGGGCACGTTGTGAACCTGCTCTACGACGAACTCCGCAATCATTCGTCGCGACTCAGCCTTAAGCTCAAGAAACTGGATACGTCGATCGAGCAAAAGAATGACCCGATCGCGACTCATATCGAGGCGTACAACTCGATGTACGACAGCCAGGTCGGGATGCTGATTTGGGGTTCTGCGAAAGACAAATCAAACCCATCCGTCACGGCACTCTTCCTCACGATTTGGCCGTTTTCATTCGGCGGCATGTTCCAGCCTTTGGATTTCAAACTGCCGGAGGTTCCACCCGAAGACCTTCTTCCGATAGTGACTCTCGTTGTGGCTCGGGAATCGCCCGAGCCTGACCTCTGGATGCATCCTGTCAACTCCGACTACCTGACCCCGTATACCACCCGCGTGCAGGAGCTACTTCGCGACAAGGGCGCCACCTGGGGCCCGGATGCAATCGCGCGTGTGAACTTCATCATCGGGGTCGCGCTCTCCGATACGGCGTGGCGGACCGGCGATGACAAGATGATGGCCGAGGCGAATGCCAGCTACGATAAATCGCTGCACCACTGGAATCGGAAGGACAACCCGCTCGAATGGGCAATGGTTCAGAGCAATCTCGTTGCCGATATGTATCACCAAGGCATGCTCGCTCCGGACACAGCTCTGCTGAAGCAGGCCGCCGCGGCATGCCGCGAGATCCTGGCCGTATACTCGCCTCAAAGCGATCCGTTCGATCTCGCAATAGTGCAGCGTGCGCTTGGCAGCATACTTGTGGATATCGGAACTCGCGATGCGGATACGGCCAGCATGCGCGATGGAGTTGCACTTATCGCCAAGGCGATGCTGAGCTTCAGCTTGTCCGACCAGCATTACGAATGGGCTTTAACACAAATGCAACTTGGCAATGCTCTCGCCCAAATCGGCCTGCGTGACAACGATGCAGCGGAACTGGACAAGGCGCGCCATCCCCTGAATGAAGCGCTCACGGTGCTCACGCGCCAAAGATTTCCTTTTGAGTGGGCGGAGATCATGCATAGCCTGGCCGGCACGATGGTCGGACTGGGCGACCTCCAGCATAATGTCGACTACGTCCAGTCGGGGATCGCGATGTACAACGAAATACTCCGTGTGAGAAATCGTCTTGACTATCCATACGCATGGGCGCAGACGCAGATTGCGCTGGGTGGCGCTCTCGAAACACTGAGCAAATCAGACGGGGATACGGCACACGTCACTGAGGCTGCTCAACATTTCCAACTGGCGCTTCAGGTCTTCACGCCGGAAAATGATCCGCCCGAGTACAATGCGGCGCGTGAGAGCTTGAATTCCGCGCTGGTTGATTTGGGGGATCGCAATACCGGCGAAAACGACTTGCATAATGCTATCGCCCAAGGCCGGGAAACGCTCCGACATCTTTCACCTGATCGGGATCCGAAAGCATGGGGCCAGGCGCAGTACGCATTGAGTATTGCCTATCAGCGTCTCGCCTCGCGCGAACCTAAGCCTCAGTATTTTCAAGCCGCGGTCGCCGCCGCGAGAGAAGCGGCAAAGGTATTTCCGCTCTCGACCGGAATCCAGGAATGGACTGATGGCCAATCAAATCTCGCTGGTGCCTTGTCGGCGGAGGGCAGGAGCGAAGGCAATCCAGCTCTTCTGGCGGAGGCTGTCGCAATTTATCAAAACGCACTCCCCAAGCTGCCGCGCGATCGCTATCCCGAGCGCTGGGCTGCGATGCAGGTTAACTTGGGAATCGCGCTAGCCGATCTCGCCGATCAGGAGAGCGACAATGCTGCCCACTACAATCAAGCAATAGAGGCCTATAAGCAGGCGCTCACAGTCTACTCGCGGGATAAGAGCCCGACGTCCTGGGCATGGACGAAATTTAATCTTTCCTCGGTGTATTACACGATGGGTGTGAAGGAGACCGGCACTCAACATTTGCAAATGGCCGCGGAGGAATTACGCGACGCACTTTCTGCGTTGTCGAAAGAAAAGAACCCCGAGCAATACCACGAGACCTACGAGAATCTGAACCAGACTTTGGAAGCTCTCCGCAGCCGCGGCTGGTACGGCGGCTGAATATCGCCGGGCTGGAACACTACGCTTCGCAAAATGAACTTGGGTGACCTCGGCCTATGTGAGCTTGAAGAAGATGACCCCTACGGTCTTAGCTTTCGCCGGTTTCTTGACGGCAGTCTTTGTTGTCAAAAATGCAGAGCACAGCCATACGGGTTACAGTGATGCTCGGCGTTGAAGTAGTTGGAAGCCGTTATTGAAGCCAGCTCATCAAGAAAACAACAGAGCTCTGGATCGACCCTACTTGGACTCAATGTACCGTTCGCGCAGTGGACGGTCTCCGCACCGAGTACCTCGCTAGAGTGGCGCAAACGGGTTGACCGGTGCCGACGTAGTGAACCATCCTCATGGTTGGGGTGCCGGCCCAGAGCAAAAAGCCTGCGACGCCGATCTATGTCAATGCATGTATGACATAGGCCAACCCACAGGGATGTCGAGGGTCGCGACCTCGTTTTTCTGTTATTGATTTGGCTAACGTCGGTACTGAATTTGAAGGATGCTCGCTGTCTGATTTAATAGAAAGTTTGTACTGAGGTTCCTTTATTCGTCGTGATTGTTGGGAGTAGGCGCCGCGCTGCAGGAATTCGGTATGCGTAGAGAAAAAAAGGGTCTTGGTCGGCAACTCAAACGCGCAGCGGATCGGTACGTTGACTCAGCCCAGATTTGTTCGCGCGAAGCTCCATTGATGCGTCGGAAGGAAATATTGAACAAAAACCTTTGCGCGAAGCTATTGCCCGCGCCAGACGAGCGCTGCTGCTCGACCCTTCGAACTACGATGCGTTGGTTCTATTAGGAACGATATATAGCGACTTCGACGACGAGAAATCTCTCGCCGAGGCACTGCAAGCCTATGATCCCGCAATAGGCCTGGAACCCGGGCGCTTCGACGCTTACCTGGAAAAAGCGGACCTCTTTATGGACCAGAAGCGCCACTCCGAAGCCTTACCCCTCGCCAAAAAGGGATTCGAACTCGCCTTACGCGATGAGAGCGACCCCTACCTCCTCGCTCTCGAGTATATGACATGGATTCGCGCGCTTTTCGAAAACAAGCGGTTTAAAGAGGCTAGGCGAGCGATTCAGGACGCACTACAGGCGTGCCCCGGCAAGTTGATGTCGTCGAGTGCGGACGACTGGCTCAGGCTCATTGCCGACGCCGAGAAGGCCAAACTGGTAGGGCATTGAGGTAGCACGTTTAGATCCGTCCCTCAAAACTCAGGTCGCCCGCTTCGTACGAATCCGTTACCGTTCATCGTTGCTTTGGACGCCAATGTATTGCAGGCACATAGCTCAATGGGAGAGCGCTTCCTTGACACGGGAGAGGTCGGCGGTTCTATGCCACGCTTAGCCAGTACCGCGTCCGGTGCCCTTTCTTCTTAGAGTTCTGCTGGCCACTG